>JBDSSX010000123.1:0-8063 GCA_039928555.1 Nitrosospira sp.
CCCGCAACCCCCCCGTGTTTCGCTATAATGCCGCTTTGTGAAGGATCAATATCATGCGACTGGTTGAAAAAGCCCTGACCTTTGACGATGTTTTACTGCTTCCCGCCCACTCCGTGGTTTTGCCACGTAATGTTAATTTAATCACCCGGCTCACCCGCGCAATTTCTCTTAATATCCCGCTGGTTTCCGCCGCCATGGATACGGTAACCGACTCGCGGCTTGCCATTGCACTGGCTCAGGAAGGCGGCATCGGCATCATCCACAAGAATATGCCGGCGGAAGACCAGGCGGCGCATGTAGCCAAGGTCAAACGGTTCGAAAGCGGCGTGGTGAAGGAACCGATCGCCATTCCCCCGGACATGACCGTCCGTGAGGTGCTTAATCTCATCCACAGATACAAGATATCCGGTTTGCCGGTGGTGGAGGGATCGAAAGTTGTAGGTATTGTCACCAACCGGGATCTGCGCTTCGAAACCAACCTGGATCAGCCCATCAAGAACATCATGACGCTGAAAGAGCGGCTGGTGACGGTAAAAGAAGGGACTACGCGTGAAGAAGCGATGGCGTTGTTGCATAAACACCGGCTGGAGAGAGTGCTGGTGGTGAATGGCGATTTCGAGCTGTGCGGATTAATTACCGTGAAGGATATTATCAAGACTTCGGAGCATCCCAATGCCTGCAAGGATGATCTGGGCCGTTTACGCGTGGGAGCGGCGGTCGGTGTCGGTGAAGGCAGTGACGAGCGCGCGGAAGCGCTGGCTGAGGCGGGCGTGGACGTGATCGTGGTGGATACGGCCCATGGTCATTCCCAGAGTGTGCTTGAGCGGGTACAGTGGGTAAAGAAGCGCTTTCCTCAAATTCAGGTTATCGGCGGCAATATTGCTACCGCCACCGCAGCCAGAGCGCTGGTCGACCACGGAGCCGACGGCGTAAAGGTCGGAATAGGTCCTGGCTCGATTTGCACCACGCGCATCGTCGCCGGTGTGGGTGTGCCGCAGATTACCGCGATCAAGAATGTATCGGACGCGATGAACGAAGCCGGTGTACCCCTGATTGCCGATGGAGGCATCCGCTATTCCGGCGATATCGCCAAGGCAATCGCCGCCGGAGCCAACTCCGTAATGCTGGGCGGATTGTTCGCGGGCACCGAAGAATCACCCGGAGAAATCGAACTTTTTCAGGGACGGTCCTATAAAACCTATCGCGGTATGGGCTCGCTTTCCGCCATGCAACAAGGTTCGAGCGATCGCTATTTCCAGCAGGCCGAGCAGGACACGGAGAAGCTGGTACCCGAAGGCGTGGAAGGCCGTGTCCCTTTTAAAGGCAGCGTGATTGCCGTGATCCATCAGCTCATAGGCGGTATACGCTCGGGCATGGGTTATCTCGGCTGTGGAACAATTGACGAAATGCACGCCAAAGCCGAGTTTATCGAAATCACCTCCGCCGGTATCCGTGAATCCCACGTTCATAACGTCCAGATTACCAAGGAAGCGCCGAATTATCACGTGGAATAGTTAAAAAATGACTAGATTGCCACCATGCCGCGTTGCTCGTCGTTGCATATGAATGCTATGCGCCTCCTCGCGCCTTGCCTGATGCCAATCTAGTCATTTTTAACATTTTCCCCGTGGTTTTGCCTGTTTGAAGCTGCGATTTAAGGATTTCTGACGCGCCCCCATGCATCAAAAAATACTCATCCTGGACTTCGGTTCCCAATATACCCAGTTGATCGCTCGCCGCGTCCGGGAAACCAACGTTTATTGCGAAGTTTATCCCTTCGACGTCAGTTCACAATTCATTAATGACTTCGGACCACAAGGCATAATTCTTTCCGGTGGCCCAAATTCTGTTGCGGAGGATGAAACGCCACGTGCCCCGCAAACTGTTTTCGAGCTGGGTATCCCGGTGCTGGGGATTTGCTACGGGATGCAAGCGATGGCTGCGCAACTGGGGGGCGCGGTTGAAACCTCAAAAGTGCGGGAATTTGGCTACGCTGAGGTGCGGGTGCAAGGTCAGACCGCGTTGATGCATGATATTCAAGATCGTACCGATGCGGAAGGTGGTCCGGTTCTGGATGTGTGGATGAGTCATGGTGACAAGGTAACAGCGCTTCCTCCCGGTTTCAAGGTGATGACCAGTAATGCCGCCACGCCTAATGCCGCCATAGCGGATGAGGCGCGCAGGTTCTACGGCATGCAATTTCATCCCGAGGTTACCCACACGCTGCAAGGCAAGGCCATTATCGAGCGCTTCGCGCACGAAATTTGCGGAGCCGGTTACGACTGGAATATGCCCGACTTCATGGAGGAGGCGATCGGCCGAATTCGCTCTGAAGTAGGTGCGGATGAAGTTATTCTGGGTCTATCCGGGGGTGTTGATTCATCGGTGGCGGCGGCGCTTATTCATCGCGCCATTGGAAAACAGCTTACTTGTGTATTTGTGGATAATGGTCTGTTGCGGTTAAATGAGGCCAGACAGGTGATGGACACCTTTAGCAGGAATCTGGGTGTAAAAGTCATCCACGTCGACGCCAGCGGAGAGTTCCTCAGCCACTTGCAAGGCGTTGTCGATCCTGAGCAAAAGCGCCGTATTATCGGACGGGAATTTGTCGAAGTATTTCAGCGCGAAGCCGCCCGGATCGCCAATGCCCGCTGGCTTGCCCAGGGAACGATTTATCCGGATGTGATTGAATCCGCTGGCGGTAAAACAAAAAAAGCTCATACCATCAAATCCCATCATAATGTCGGCGGCTTGCCCGATACGCTGCATTTGAAGTTGCTGGAACCCCTGCGTGAATTGTTCAAGGATGAAGTGCGTGAGCTTGGCCTGGCGCTGGGCCTGCCGCACGATATGGTGTACCGTCACCCTTTTCCGGGTCCTGGCCTCGGCGTTCGTATTCTTGGCGAAGTCAAGTACGAATACGCCGAGTTGCTGCGGCGTGCCGACGCGATTTTTATTGAAGAATTACGTGCTTCCGGCTGGTACGAAAAAACCTCACAGGCCTTTGCCGTCTTCCTGCCGGTAAAGTCAGTGGGGGTGATGGGCGACGGACGCACCTACGACTACGTAGTGGCATTAAGAGCGGTGAAAACAGAAGACTTCATGACAGCCCATTGGGTGGAGCTCCCTTATACCCTGCTGGCCAGAATATCCAATCGCATCGTCAATGAGGTTCGCGGCATCAACCGCGTAGTGTACGATGTTTCCGGCAAGCCACCCGCGACGATTGAATGGGAATGAATTTACATCATTCGCTGATTTTCAGCAACTTATCGATAAAAACTATCAAGTTCCTGGTTTTCACTTTACATAAACCGGTTCTATAATCGTATTCGATGAAGATAATTGCCACATCCATCGCTTTTCTACCTCTCCTGCTTCTCAGCGAACCGATATTGGCCGAAGGGGAAAAACAGTCAGAGAAGTTAAATACAACAGCCGTAAATTCAGCCCCACAGATTCCCCAACGTCACCATACAGACGTTAAAGTTAAAGTTGAGAATGATGGTGACCAAATCATTGTGAATGCAACCTTTACTGTTCCGGTTGTCCCGCAGCAGGCCTGGGCGGTGCTGACAGACTTCGATAACATACCCAACTTTATTTCCAGCGTCCAGTCCAGCAAAGTTATCGGAACGTCAGGCAATGATGTGCATGTCTCCCAACATGCGATAGAAAAATATGCATTTCTAACGATTTCGCTTGAATCCGTACGAAAGATTAATTTGGCGCCTTACAAGAAAATCCATGAACGGATGATTAGCGGCAGCATGCGCAAAATGGAAGAAACGACACAGTTGTTTCCGGAGGGCAATCACACGCGCATCGTCTATCGCGCGGAGATTATTCCCGATATCTGGATTCTGAGGTTCATAGGACCCCATTTCATCGAGAATGAAGCGCGAAAGCAATTTCAGGAGATAATAAACGAGATAACCAGAAGGAAGCAGCTCCTACTCACCATCGGATAGATGCTCCCTAAGCAGAAAGCAACTCAGATCAGCGTAGAACTCTGTGGCGCACAAAGCCACGATTGAACGCCCGGTGCCAACTCGATTTATGGGCGTGGCAATGATTGGGATGGTGTTGTGATGGAGAGTTTTTTTCTCAGACTCCTTCCCAACTCCAGAGGCCGAAGCGCATTACAGAAAGCAGTGATCTCCGATCTCACAGGGGTCTGTGTCCGCTAATGACTCTAAGTAACACGACCACAATGGCGATTACCAGAAGAACGTGTATGAAGCCACCCATGGTATAAGAACTCACCAGCCCAAGCAGCCATAAGATGATCAGAACGACAGCAATGGTATAGAGCATGATGTTTTCCTTTTCATGTTTAACTTGTTTATCAACGTTCCCAACCACTCACTTACATTGCAAGAGTTTGCTCATGGTTTCTCCCGATTTTCGACAATGATACCTATGCGGCATGTCGCACTCGCCACATGCCGCTCCGCTTTATTTAGGGGGATATGTATCCCTCTGGTTTTTTTCCCAACTGGAAATTTGCTCTTCCGCCTCTTCCTTTGTAACGCCATATGATTCCTGAATCTTCCCCGACAGTTGATCCCGTTTGCCCGCAATCACATCGAGATGATCGTCGGTCAGTTTGCCCCACTGTTCCTTGACTTTACCCTTGAATTGTTTCCAGTTGCCTTCCACTTGATCCCAGTTCATTTTCATACTCCTCTCATGGTTAAAATTGATAGATTAAGGTGTTGTAACTACGTTTCTACTTCTTGATGCTCATTTCATTAATAACATTCTTCACGCCTTCGACTCCGCGCGCGACCGTCGTCGCCTGATCTATCTGAGTCTGATTGTCCACAAAACCGCTGAGCTGGACCTCTCCGTCGCGTGTCACGGTGGCAATATCGGAACTCTTGACGCCCTCATCAGCCAGCAGCGCCGCCTTGACTTTCGTAGTAATGACGGCATCGTCAATTTTGTCACCCATCGTCGTTGCGGTAGTCTTCACGTTCATCTTATTGTCAACGTTCTTGACACCTTCCACTCCCCGGGCGACCGCAATGGCGCGATCAATCTGAGTTTGATTATCCACAAAGCCGCTAAGTTGAACCTCGCCCTTGCGCGTCTCGACCTTGATATCAAAACTCTTGGTATCGGAATCGGCCAGCAACGCGGATTTTACTTTGGTAGTAATAACGTTATCGTCTATATCTGTACCCACCGTCGTTTTAGCCTCGGACTTGGGTTCTGCGGGCGGGGCCGCTTTCTCATCGCTTTTTCCGCAACCGGCAATGGACAATGCGCTGATGAGCGTGATGGTCAGAACGAGTAATTTATTTTGGGTATTCATGCTTTTTCTTCTCCAGAGTTGAATTAAATAGAAGCTCGTAAAGGTATATTTTGCTTCATGATTGCAATCATCCCTTTTCTACTCTAACTGATCAGTGCGGTGACACACATAATCAAGAAAATAACAAAAAAATGAGGTTCTGCTGGCTGTCAGGTTAGAGAGCGCAAACCGGCGGAGCGGTAAAGGACAATCGCTTGGCGATCGACTGGAGAAGAGTGGCTTGAGTTAGAGGGCTTGGAGGTGATTCAGCTGAAAAAATCACATGGAGAAGTTCAGGCACCGGCTTGAGATCGATGACACGCAGTCCATGCGTGCATTATTTGACTTGCATCTGATCGAACGCACCGCCATTGGTAAAATGCCTGTTTTCCGCTATCTTCCAGCCGCCAAAAATTTCGTCGATGGTAAATAATTCCACGAATGGGAATTGCGTCGCGTATTTCGCCACCATCCTCTCATCACGCGGACGATAGTAGTGCTTGCCTGCGATATCCTGCGCTTTGCTGGTATGGAGGTAGTCGATATAGGCCTTGGCCACGTCGCCCACACCGTTCCGATCGAGCATATTGTCCACCACGCTGAGTGTAGGCTCTGCCAGGATTGATATGGACGGGGTGACTATCTCAAACTTATCGCCATCCTGGTCCCTGACAACCCGATGAGCTTCATTTTCCCATGCCAGCAGCACATCGCCGATGCCACGCTCAACGAAGGCCGCCATCGCGCTACGGGTCCCCGAATCCAGCGTTTTGACGTTGGCAAATAATTTCTTCACAAATTCGCGTGCCCTCGCGTCACTGCCACCGGGTTGCCGGAGCGCATAACCCCATGCCGCCAGATAATTCCATCGTGCATCGTCTGAGGTTTTTGGATTGGGGGTAATCACTTCCACGCCGGGCCGTACGAGATCGCCCCAATCTTTTAGCTGCTTCGGGTTGCCTTTACGCACCAGGAACACGACAGTCGACGTATAAGGTGAGATTTTCGGCGAGGATCCCCGCCAATCCGGCAACGTGAACCTGCTATTCTTTTTCAGTGCCTCAACATCATAAGATAAAGCAAGTGTAACGACCTCGAGCCCATCCATGACGGCACGTATGGGCACGCCTGATCTGCTATCGGCCTGTTTGACCGTAACGGTTACACCGGATCGCGCTTTCCAGTGTCTGGCAAATGCCTCATTAAACTCCTCGTACATTCCCCATGCGGGATCAGGTTTATTGCTATAAGTAATACTGTGCAGGGCGGCGACCGCAGCTCCTAAACTGAGCAGAATTGCAAGAACCGCAAAGATAATACGTGAGCGATATGAACGCATTTTCATTTCCTCCAAAGTAATTATCAGACCGAAAATTTAACATTTGTTTATTTCACGGGCATTGCATAAAAATGAAGAAATTGAGTAATCTTGTGTACTTTGCCTTGCCGGAAGTCATGAATTCATCAAATAGAAACTCATAGGCGCGCTAATCGGTTCACAATGAATAATGATGCGGCTGCCCCCAGCTCAACCCGGCCCAACCGGGCTCAGCCCCGGAGCGCACCGGAAATCTGGATTCTGTAAATAAATGGCAATCCAGGCGCCGCCGCGTATAAAATTTTAGCCGCGGCAATATTATTGAGATGGCGAACGGAGCAAAATCCCGGTGAATATAAAAAGCTTTACCCAGTTTTCCAATGTTGCCCTCGCGCTGCTACTTATCGGAATAGCGATGCTGACATTTCATTCGCTGAGCATCCAGCAAGACCTCCACAGCAGTGAGCGGCATCGGTTCCGGGCGGTTCTGCTTGCCGACGAGCTTCTTCAAAGCTCTGAAGACCTTACTAACCTGGCGCGCTATTACGTAGTGACCGGCGATCCGAAGTATGAGCACTATTTTTTCCAGATAATCGATATCCGCGACGGCAAGCAGCCACGCCCTCTGAATTATTCCGCTCCTTATTCGCACCTGTTAATTGCGGGCGACATATTACCGGCCGCTGTCGAGCACGGTGAAAAGGTTCCCTTGCTCGACCTGATGCGCCGGGAAGGCTTCAGCGACGGGGAATTCAAACTGCTGGAGGAATCCAAAGAGAATTCGGATGGCCTGGTCCGTCTCGAAAAACAAGCTTTCGCGGCCATGAAAGGCCTGTATGACGATGGACAGGGTAATCTTACGGTACGTCGCGCGCCCGACCGGGAATTCGCCATGGAGTTGTTATTTGGCAAACGGTATGTTGCCAGCAAGGCCGCCATTATGGCGCCGCTCCAGAAATTCCTGGATTTATTCAATGAACGCATGCGGGCGGAATCGAACATCGGATCGGCTCGGCTTGAGCGCCAGATCATGTTTGAGATAGTACTCATTTTCATCACGCTGCTCGCAGTCGCGGTTATTATTTTTTATACTCGCCTCGGAATACTACAGCCCTTGGCCGAGCTTGGCCGCCAGGTCGCTGGCATCACCCGCGGTATTCGCCCCACCCGCTACGGCAGAACTGCGCACAATGAAGTGGCGGCACTCGGCGAAGCATTGATTCTGGCGGATGCAGAGAAGCGGCAGTTGCTCGAGAATGAACGGATAGCCAGGAATGAAGCTGAGCGAGCCAGCCAGCTTAAGGACGAATTTCTGGCAACCCTCTCTCATGAACTTAGAACACCGCTGAACGCAATTCTGGGATGGTCTCAACTTATTTTGAGCGGAAATATGAAGAAAGAGGACATTCACCGGGGTCTGGAAACCATCGAGCGAAATGCTCGCGC
>JBDSSX010000124.1:0-3558 GCA_039928555.1 Nitrosospira sp.
CAGCATGCGCGACTTGATTTCGATCAGCACTGCGGCCATCAGGAGATACTCCGCCGCCAACTCCAATTGATTGGTTCGCATCATCTCGACATAGGCCATATATTGTCGCGTAAGTTCCGCCATGGGAATATCCAGCACATCCAGATTATGCTTACGAATAAGATAGAGCAGCAGGTCAAGAGGCCCCTGAAAAGTGTCAAGAAACACTTCCAGCGCATCCGGCGGAATGTACAAATCCCGCGGTATCTCCGTCAGCGGCTCACCGTGGATTGTCGCAACCGGACTGTTGACGGCAGGGTGAAGAAAATCATTCATTCCGAAAAACCGCCTTCTACCATTCCAGAAATAACTATATGCTTAATCGGCATTTGGTTTGCCTTCCGCTGGCAAATGAGTTGGCAAATAAGCAAGCAAATGAGCCCGCCTGGAATTTTGAATTACCCTAAGAATAATTCAACCCCATCGCCTCCCTGACGTCACGCATCGTTTCCTGTGCCAGTTTGTCAGCTCTCTCACATCCATCAGCGATGATATTGCGTACCAGCGTGGGATCTTCTTCATACATCCGGGCGCGCTCGTGCATGGGTTTCTGTTCCGCCAGTATCGCGTCAATAATGGGCTGCTTGCATTCCAGACAGCCGATACCGGCGGTCGTGCAGCCCCCCCGCACCCATTCCTTGATCTCCGCGTTCGAGTAAACCAGGTGGAATTGCCATAGCGGACATTTGGCGGGATCACCCGGATCACTGCGCCGGACGCGCGCCGGATCAGTTGGCATCGTGCGGATTTTTTTTATGACGCTAGCCTCATCCTCCCGCAAATTAATGGTGTTATTGTAGGATTTGGACATTTTCTGGCCATCCAGCCCTGGCATTTTTGATGACGGGGTGAGCATGACCTCAGGCTCGGAAAGTATCATTTTACCGCCGCCTTCGAGGTAGCCGAATAATCGCTCCTGGTCTCCCATGCTCAAGTTCTGCTGCTCATCGAGCAGCGACTTCGCGGCGGCCAGCGCCCCATCGTCGCCTTGTTCCTGGTAACGATTTCGTAGTTCGCGGTAGACTTTGGATTTTTTGGAGCCGAGTTTTTTTATCGCCAGTTCGGCTTTCTCCCGGAAACCGGCTTCCTTGCCGAAAATATGGTTGAAGCGGCGCGTGATCTCCCGGGTAAACTCGATATGTGGTGCCTGATCCTCCCCTACCGGGACACGATTGGCGCGATAAATGAGGATATCCGCGCTTTGAAGCAGAGGGTAACCCAGAAAGCCGTAGGTGCTTAGATCCTTCTCCGATAATTTTTCCTGCTGATCCTTGTAGGATGGAACGCGTTCCAGCCAACCCAGCGGGGTAATCATGGAAAGCAAGACATGCAACTCAGCATGTGCCGGCACTCGCGATTGAATGAATAAAGTCGCTTGCGCCGGATCCACACCGGCGGCGAGCCAATCTATCACCATATCCCAGACATGTTGTTCGATGACTTCCGGGGTATCGTAATGCGTGGTGAGCGCATGCCAGTCGGCAACGAAAAACAGACATTCAAATTGGTGTTGCAGCTCCACCCAGTTCTTCAGCACACCGTGGTAATGCCCTAAATGGAGGCCGCCAGTGGGGCGCATCCCCGACAAAACGCGATCAGTGAACATGTTGCTTGCCCTTGACTAATCCTTGATTAAACTTCCAAACCAAAAAACCATACCACCATTTGTATCGTGATACCGATAAAAGGCCCGATGATGGCACCGAGCACGCCAGTGATCAACAACAATAGCAGGATCATAAAGCCATAAGGCTCAATCTTCGCAAAACCATGTGCCATGTGGTGGGGTAACAGGCTTACCGCAATGCGTCCGCCATCCAGGGGTGGCAGAGGCACCAGATTCAGCACCATTAATATTACATTGATTTTGATGCCTGCTTCACCCATCAATATCATGGGTCTCGCCAGATCGCTTTCCGGCAGGCTGATCCCAACCTTGATCAAGAACGCCCAAAGCAATGCCATGAAGAGATTCGCGCCCGGTCCGGCCAGCGCTACCCAAAGCATATCCTGCTTCGGATGGCGTAGCGCCGAGAAGTTAACCGGTACCGGCTTCGCCCAGCCGAACAGGATACCGCCCAGCATCAGCGTTAACAACGGAAGCAGAATCGTACCCACGGGGTCGATATGCCGGATTGGATTCAGGCTGACGCGTCCCTGCGCATAGGCTGTGAGATCGCCGAAGTGCTTGGCTACATACCCGTGTGCGGCCTCGTGCAGGGTAATGGCAAAAATCACTGGCAGCGCATAAATGGCGATATTCTGGATAATGCTATCCATGCGTAATTCCGAATGGTGCGAGACTTCCCTTTCCTTGCCGTGTCAGTTTTGGCTCGTCACCCGTCAGGTCAATCACGGTGCTCATCTCCAGGCCGCAGGCGCCGCCGTCCAGCACCAGTTCTACATGATGTTCGAGGCGATCGCGGATTTCCCCAGCGTCGTTGAGAGGAAACTCATCGCCCGGCAGTATCAAGGTGGAGCTTAACAGCGGCTCATTCAATTCTGCCAGCAGTGCCTGCACTACCGAATGGTCAGGGATTCTCAGGCCGATAGTGTTGCGTTTCGGGTGTTGTAACCGGCGCGGCACTTCGCGCGTGGCCTGAAATATAAAGGTATAACTACCGGGTGTGCTCGCCTTGAGTAAGCGGTATTGGCGATTATCGACTTTCGCATAATGCGAGATCTCGGCCAGGTCCCGGCACATCAGCGTAAAGTGATGGTGTTCATCCACTTGCCGTATGGCGCGAATGCGCGTCATGACCGCCTTGTCTCCCAGTTGTCCGCCCAGCGCGTAACAGGAATCGGTTGGATAAGCGAGTACGCCGCCCGCGCGTACAATGGCCGCAGCTTGTCTTATCAAGCGCAATTGCGGATTAGCCGGGTGAATGGAAAAAAATTGAGCCACGCGAGAAACAGTTTCTGATTGTAGTTTTAGTTTTCAGGGTACTTCTAAAATTTCAAGGTCAATGAAGACGCCAATGCAAAATGCTGGTCGTCAACTATTAGATATCTAGCCCGGATGGTTTATAAATTATGAATCATCCGGGCTAGCAGCTTGTCGGCCTTAAAGGAAAATCGGCTGCAAAAACATCAAATTGTGGAAGCGGGGCGTATACCCCCTCCACTACATCACCTGCTTCCAATCATGCCATACCGGCGTGCAGTTGGCAGGCAATTCCGGCATCCGGCCCAGGTCAAAATAGCTCTCACCCGGTCCGTGAAAATCCGAGCCGCGTGAAGCCAGCAAACCCATACGCTGACTATGATTTGCAAACAGCAAAGATTGCTCAGGCGTGTGACTGGCGGTGACGACCTCGATAGCCTCGCCGCCCAGGGCGCGAAATTCCAGCATCAACTCGTCCAGCGCGTCTTTGCTCAATTTATAACGTGCCGGATGAGCGATTACGGCTCTGCCACCGCTATTGCATATCCAGTTGACCGCATCGCTTAACGGCGCCCACTGATGCGGCGCGTAACCGGGTTTTCCTTTGACCAGATATTTCTTGAATACGGATCTTA
>JBDSSX010000125.1:0-4501 GCA_039928555.1 Nitrosospira sp.
TCCTTCTGGTACTTGCAGTATTGTTGATGGCATGAAAAATATTGAACGCTTTGGTAAAGATTCACCAAGCCGTTTATTGAAAGTTGTCGGGAACCAGGCGAACCGTTTCGCAAGTCTTGTAAAAAGAGAAGCTGCTTAAAGACCTTTAGCCCGAATGTTTCATAAATTCGCGTGATGATTGCGCAGGATTCTGTTTTGTAGGGGGATTTTGTGAAAGAGTGGCGTAGTTACTCATACGCCCGACTGAACAAAATTTCCATACGAAACAAAAGACCAGCGAGGGCGCGCGTCAATTTATGAAATATTCGGGTTAGATACCAAGTTGCTTCTTAATAAGTGACTGTGCAAGTCCTGGGTTGGTGAATCCAGCGGTGTAGTTAATGGCGTATGCGTTTCCGCAAACCAGACATGCGCGGCAAGATGAGCGAAACGAATACCGGGGTTGACGGCCGTCGGCATCGAATACCGGCGCGCCCAACCGGTAAAAGCGGAATCCCCCTTTCCACTCTACGAATTCTGAAATGCCGTCCTGCTCGTCATCGATAACTTTTCGAAGACGCGGGACGCAATGGGTTTCGGCATGTTCGCCGATCTCGATACTGATATAGCGGCGGCCCATCTTATGTGCAACGGCGGCGGTGGTGCCGGAGCCAAGAAATGAGTCGAGGACAAGGTCATTAAGGTTGGTTGAAGCTTGCAGTACCCGCGAGACTAGCAACTCTGGCTTCGGCGTAATGAAATCGTCCACGAGCGATGAGGTACCCAATACTTCTCGAACTTCTTTTCGCGAACCATCTGTATGACCAGCAAAGGCGTGTGTCCAAAGTGTCTGTGGCACAACTCCATCGTTGCGCAGCAAATGCTTATAACGCTTGAACGATGGCGTTTTCCCTAAACCGTTCTTTCCCCAATAGATGAAACCCTCAGACACATGACGCAAATACTCTTCTTTTGAGTAAGCCCAGACACGAATTCTACTTGGCCAAATTTTCTCGCTGGTATTGGGTTGCTCAATTGGATAGTAGAGGTTTGGTCGCTCTTCGGCAGTTTTACTACAGGTGTAGTTATCGGGCCTGAATATACCTAATTCATCCTCGTAACGATACTGCCTATCCTTCTCATCAGTGCGTGGCAGGAGATTGCGCTGCCAAGAAGAGCTTTTTCGAAACATCAACAAATGATCGTGCATGGGGGCAATGGTCTTGTGATCGTTGGCAACAGCATATTTCTTTTGCCAAACTACATTTGCGACAAAATTTTTCCGCCCAAATACTTCATCCATGATTACCTTAAGATAATGACCCTCGTTATCGTCAATGGAAACCCATATGCTGCCATCCTCGCTCAATTTGGGGTGTAAGGCAAGGCGCAACAACGCGAAATGGTTATTCCATTTCAAGGCGTTGCAACGCTGTCATGCGCCATAAAAACCGTGCAATCCGCCCTGTAGCGGACTCACCCAAAAGGTGCGCCTCAAATAACACAGAGAATCTTTATGAATCATAGAACTAAACTCATAAATGAGCGATCAACTACCGGATTTAGGATTATGGTTCGTGTTCCCGCGATTCTTGCGTCTGCCGGAGTATTTTGGTGATGATCGGATCCGCCCAGGTACCCATCACGTTGTACTCGCTGGATGGCGGCGAGTTTTGCAATGCCTTGCTTACGATGCCGACCACCGGAGTGGCTAATCCGAGTGAAGGCGTAACTGTCACGTGCAGTTTCTGAGTTTCCCCTTCCAGATTCAATTCCCCATCCATGATAATCTTTGCCGCGGGGCCTTCGATTCTGAAATCTTCGGTAATCGCCACCCCGCGAACAATTTTAACATCGCCGGAAATATCATCAAAACCAAAACCTTCACTGAAGACGTCGTGAAAATCCAGTGTTATCCGTCGAGGCAGCGCTCGCAGATCGAACATCCCGAATAGTCTACCGATGCCCGGCTCAAATTTGGGGAATTGCCCCCGCCTCGCTTTTACCTTAAAGCTGCCGGTTAAGGTGGAATAGTCTATTGACTGCGGACTACCGTGCCACGACACCTCTCCTTCAAGCCTGCCGCTGCCGCGTTTCACGCGATCAGGATAGCCGAGGTGGGTCAGAAACTTGCCGATGTCGTTTGCATCCAGTGTAATGGCGGCCTGTATGCGCGGTGGCGTGGCGCGACGTTGCCATATTCCTCGCGCTAGCAGGGAACTGTCTGAATTGGCTATGTGCAGCTTCTCGACACGCCAGCCCTGCTCTTGCTGACTGGCTATCAATTCCAGGTTGCCCAGGTGCTTCTCGCGGATAATAAAATTGTCGGCCGTCACATCAAGCGCAGGCAGGTTTTTTCCCCGGTATTGAGTGGGTGTCACCAAGCTCGGGTTGACAGGTGAATCGGCGGGTATTGTCAACGTCCTCAATCGCGCTACTAATTTGCCATTGCCGGCCAGGCCCCAGCTGACGCCGCCTTTGATTTCCCTGCTTGCAACGGTTGAATGCCATAGCTCATCTTCCTTATCGGCATTCAGCGTAATATCGTTGAGGCGTTTACCCAGAATGTCGAGCGCACCGATATGGACATTGACTTTTGCAAGGCTCAGCGACGGCGCCGCTTCGTCATTGAACTGTCCAAGCATACTTTGCCAATGATCCAAATCCAGGCGTGGTAAGGCGCCAATCACAGATATTCCCTTTCCCTCAGGTAACAAGGCGGGTCCTGTACCGAAATTCACGATGCCGCGCTCTACGTGATAATTGCCCGCTTTATCTTGAGAACGCCTGATTTTTGCTGTTACCAGCCCACCATAGCTAAAGTTCAGGATATCCCCCTTGTCTGAAGCTTTTCTTTCAAAACGAAGTGGCGCCATACTCGTAGCGGTTTTGGAAAAAGGCTCAGGCAGATCCAGGGTCATGCCCTGCAACGATGACTCGACAGACATATCCACCAGCTTGTCGTGCGTATGAATGATTGCCCGCCAATCAGTGCTGCCGCGCAGATGCCGTGGCCATAACTGTGCGGTATCCACAGTCCCGCTCTGCGACAGTTGGTACAGATTGTCAAGGTTGGCTTTGCCAGTAGCGGACAGACGCATACCACCGCCTGGCATGACAGTGGAGTTGACGACTACCGGTCCGCCAAGGAATTGGGCAGTTACATTTTCTATCCTTATATCGGAGCCGGAAAAAGCCAGTATACCGTTGACCCTATCCAGATTGGGTATGCGAGCGCCTGGATTGATCTGGTTATCAATGAACTGATAGTTACCCGCCAGCTTGATATCACCCTCGTGGTGTAAGGGAACATCAAGTTTGAACAGTAATTTCCCGTTTCCGGTAATGTTGACATCGTTGACGAGGCTATTGGTGTAGTTGCCGACGGTATATTTTGCGGCAAATTTCAGGAACTCACTCGTGCTGCCAATTGCTTCGCCTTCGCTTTCCAGCACCGCATCGGGTGCAGTCAAGTCCGCAATGTGCAACTTCACCTTATTTAGTCTCACGCCGGAGGTATTTGCCTGTAAAGCGTCCAATCTTATTTCGCTGCCTTGAAACTGCAGATTTCCCGACATGTTCTCGATCCGTGGCCATCCCGGAATATGATCCAGCACTACCTCCGACGCTTTCGCATGTAACCGGAAAAGGCCGGTATTACCACGGGGGAAAGGAAAGTTGGCCAGATCGCCCTTGAGATGCAGTCGTGCGTCCAGAAATTCTCCCGCAACGATGGATTTGCCAAGCCAATCGTGGAAGTAAGGATTCGCCGTTATTGGCGTATAGTGCCGCAGATAGCCGGCATCCGCGCGGGTCAGGTGCCCTGTCAGGTCTACCATTCCCGGCTTGCCCGGAATGAAACGATAACTTCCGTAAGCCAACCCGGCCGCATGGGGGTTGGAGAAAGCAATATTGTTGAACTTGAATGCGATGGAATCTCCCTCAGTCAAATAATTCCAGCTCGCCTGGCCGGTAAATATATCCAGCATCAGCGGCTCGTGGAATACATCAGGCAATTCCAGTCTGACTTTTTGAGAATTAAGATTCAGGGTGCCGCCCCGTTCTGTAACATCGATATTACCGGTAATGCCGCTGAAGGCCGGCAGGCTTTCAGATTTTTTCATACTCAGATTGTTAAATCCCCCTTTAGCACTGAAATATGCGGGTGCTCGCCATTCACCGTCCCATTCTGCTCGCATATCGTGAATTTCTCCGCGAGGCAACACCTTGCCAAGCTGTTCGCGCAGTGGCCGGCTAATCGGAAGGTGCTCCGCCAGATTCCCGAAAATCTCCAGATTCAGGTTGTCGACACTGAATCTCCCGCCGCCGGATTGGCCTGCGCGAGGGGAAATCATCTGAAGCGAGAAATTTACCGGCTGTAATTCTCCTTCGCCACGAACAGACGCACTTAGTCCGCGCGCAAATAATTCAATGCTCTCTTTCGTGCCATCATTGATCGTTTGCCAACCGATCCTGCCCTGCAAACGGATGAGGTTCAACTCCGGCAAATCCTCCGCCAGCT
>JBDSSX010000126.1:0-12167 GCA_039928555.1 Nitrosospira sp.
CTTAAGATCGAAGCAACGATACAACACTTTTGATCTCGCCCCGCAACAACGTCAAATCGACTGTCGGGGGAAACACCCCGGTTAAGGCGACATTAGCCGATACCGGCTCGACCATGCCTTGTCCCAAGCGGTTGCGAGCGCCGTGGATGGTAAAGCCGTGCTCGTAAAGTAATTCCCGAATACGGCGAATCAGCAGCACTTCATGGTGCTGATAGTAACGGCGGTTGCCCCGTCGTTTGACGGGCTTCAATTGTGCGAATTCCTGCTCCCAATAGCGCAACACATGTGGCTTGACACCACACAACTCGCTAACCTCGCCAATGGTGAAGTAACGCTTTGCCGGAATGGGCATCAAAGCGCTACTGGGCGTTATGTTTTCCATGCTGGTCTTTTTCAACCATTGCTTTCAGTTTTTGGCTGGCGTGGAAAGTCACCACACGCCGCGCGGTAATCGGTATTTCTTCCCCGGTCTTGGGATTGCGGCCCGGACGTTGCCGTTTGTCGCGCAATTGAAAATTGCCGAAACCTGAAAGTTTCACAGCATCTCCATTTTGCAGCGCCGCGCGAACTTCTTCGTAGAAAGATTCCACCATATCCTTCGCCTCGCGCTTGTTGAACCCAACTTTCTCGAATAGCAAATCCGCCAGCTCAGCCTTTGTTAAGGTCATACCCTTCCTCATCTGTTTATTTACGTTTTTGGATGCGGCAAAATCAGCCATTCCTTCTTTCAATTACGTAGCCTTGCGCCAAACTGATTTTCCAGAATATTTATCAACTTTGTCATAACCAAGTCTACTTCCGCGTCGGTCAATGTTTTTTGAGTATCTTGCAATAACACCCGGAATGCAAGACTTTTTTTGCCATTTTCCACGCCCTTGCCGTGATACACATCGAACAGGGAAATTTCCAAAACCATGGGTGATTTTTCCGCTTGCATACCGTCCAGCATCGCCTGAACGGTAACATTTTCCGCTACCACCACGGCGATATCGCGTCGTATCAGCGGAAATTTTGATATCTCCGCAGCCATCGGCAGCTTTCGTGTCGGCAGGATATCCAGATCCAATTCGAACAGCACTGCGGGATCAGGCAAACCAAGCTTTTGCTGCCAGCGGGGATGAAGTTCTCCCAGATAGCCGGCGATCCTTTCATCCAAACGGATTCGGGCCGATTTACCGGGGTGCAGAGTGGGATGAGAAGCCACCTCAAAATGCGGCAGTGCAGGCCAAAACAGCGCCTCGATATCCGCCTTTACATCATAAAAATCCACTCTGCGGGCGGACATTCCCCACTGCTCGGCCACGGCGTCTCCATAGCAAAGTCCAGCGAGTTTTTCCGGCTGCGCGTAAGTTTCACCTTTTCTCACAAAACAACACCCGATCTCGAACAGTCGCACTCGGGTCTGCTTGCGGTTAAGATTGAATTGCAAGTTCGATATAAGGCCACCAAGCAGGCTGCTGCGCATCACTCCCATCTGACTGGACAGCGGGTTTTTCAATGCCACCGGCGTTTTCTCTCCCGCCAACTCCAATTCCCATGAGGCATCCACGAAAGCATAGTTGATGACTTCCTGGTAGTCTCGTCCTATCAAAATCTGCCGCAACTGTGATGGGCCGTGTACGGTCTCCGATGCGGGTAGCATACCCAACTCCGCATGGGGAAAGGCCGCCGGGATGTGATTGTATCCGTAAATGCGCGCCAATTCTTCAATCAGGTCTTCTTCTATGGCGAGATCGAAACGGTAAGTCGGTGGCGTTACACAAAACACGCCGGCGGTGGTGAAAAAATTGAATTGCAGGCGCCGTAATAGTGCGGCGACCGTGGTCTCATCCAGTTCTAAGCCCAGCACCCTTCGCGACCGTTCCAACCGCAGATCAATCGGATTGCGTTGCGGCAACTTCCCCCTGACCTCGGTAATCGGGCCCGCCCTGCCGCCACAAATATCGAGCACCAGGTTTGTGGCGCGTTCCATCGCATTGCGTGTGGCGGCAAAGTCCACGCCGCGCTCAAAACGATGCGCTGAATCGGAACTGAAGCCCAGGCGGAATGATTTACCGGCGACCACTTCCTGACTGAAGAATGCGCTTTCCAGAAACAGGCCGGTTGTGCCTTGCTGCACGCCACTTTCATTCCCACCCATGATACCCGCGAGCGCCAGCGGCTTGGCCTCATCGGCGATCACCAGCATGTCGGGCTGCAAAACGAGGTCTTCACCATTCAGCAATTGGAGTGTTTCCCCGGATCTGGCATAGCGCACATGGATTGCACCCATACCCGTATGCACGCCCGCAATCCTCGCCAAGTCGAAAGCATGAAGCGGTTGACCGGTCTCCAGCATGACATAGTTGGTCACATCCACCACTACGTTGATCGTGCGTATTCCGCTGCGCTCCAGGCGGCGAATCATCCATTGCGGCGTGGGAACGTCGAGGGATATTTCACGTACGACTCTGCCACAATAAAGTGGGCAGGCATCCGGCGCATCCACGTATACCGCCAGACTTTCGTTAATCTGATCCTGAACCGGTTCGATTTCAAGCGGTTTAAGAATTTCGGAAGTAATCGCCGCCACCTCCCGTGCTACCCCGGATAGTCCTAGGCAATCGGCACGGTTGGGTGTCAGCTTGAGTGTAATAAGGGTATCATCAAGCTCGTAATAATCGCGGAAGTCCGCACCTGTTGGCGCATCACCAGGGAGCAGCAATAAACCCGCTTCAGTTTCTTCCAGACCAAGTTCCCTGGCTGAGCACAACATACCGGAGGATTCCACTCCGCGTATCCTCGTCTGCTCAATGGCCATCCCAGGCAGTTGCGCACCGGCCAGCGCACAGGGCACTTTTATCCCGGCACGAACATTCATCGCGCCACAGACGATTTGTAGCGGCTCATTACTCGCGGTTGAGCCTGCGTTCACCTGGCAAACATTGAGGTGATCGGCGTCAGGATGTTTTTCCACCGACAGAACTTCGGCCACCACCACCTTGTTGAAGACCGCGGCGACAGGCTCGGCAGCTTCCACTTCCAGACCCGCCATGGTCAGCGCATGGGCGAGATCGCGGGTGGACAATGGCGGATTAACGAAAGTACGAAGCCAATTTTCTGAGAATTTCATGAGCGCCTGGTTGCCGCGAAAGAAACGGTTTTTGAGAACCTACTTGATTACGATGTCAGCCGATTAACTGGGATCGGGAATTGAGTTGGCAAATACGATTGGCTGAGATGTTCAGCTCTTTAACCCGAATGTTTCATCCGGGTTAATTAAACTGCTTAAGGAATCGTAAGTCATTCTCAAAAAATAAGCGCAAGTCGTTCACGCCATACCTCAGCATCGCCAGCCGCTCCACTCCCATGCCAAAAGCGAAGCCAATATATTTTTCGCTGTCTATACCGACATGTTTAAAAACATTGGGATGCACCATACCGCAACCCAGCACTTCCAGCCAGCCTGTGTAGCTGCATACACGGCAACCACTACGGCACATCACGCAACCAATATCCATTTCGGCGGACGGTTCGGTAAACGGGAAGAAAGAAGCGCGGAAGCGCACCGGCAAATCGTCGCGCTCGAAAAAGTGTTGCATGAAATCCGCCAGTACGCCCTTTAGTGCCGAAAAATTGGCGTTTTCATCCACCCACAAACCCTCTACCTGATGAAACATGGGAGTATGCGTCAGATCCGAATCGCACCGGTATACCCGCCCTGGCGCGATTACCTTTAAGGGCGGCTGGTTGCTTTGCATATATCGTATCTGTACCGGCGAGGTATGTGTACGCAGCAAATGCTCATTATTCCCGCTATTCCCATCGTCGACGTAGAAGGTGTCGTGCATCGCCCTCGCCGGATGATTTTCCGGAATGTTAAGCGCGGTGAAATTGTAAAAGTCGGTTTCGATTTCAGGGCCCGACGCCACAGCAAAACCAATCGAACGAAACAACGACTGGATGCGCTCCAGCGTGAGCGTTATCGGATGCAGACCGCCCATTCCCAAACCGCGTCCGGGGAGCGTCACATCCAATGTCTCGCCGATCAGCTGCGCCTCCATCTTTCTTTCCTGTATCGCATCACGACGGAGTTTAAGCGTCGCTTCCAGCGCTTCCTTCGCCTGGTTGATGCGGCTACCCATTGCGGGTCGTTCTTCCGGCGCCAGCTTGCCCAATCCCTTCAGCAGTTCGGTTAGCCTGCCGTTTCGGCCGAGATAGCACGCCTTGGCCTGCTCCAGTTCAACGGCATCGTCGATGCCATTGAATAGACTAATGGCTTCATTAAGGAGGGAATCCAGATTATTCATGAGGGAACGCAATAGGGGGCTCAGTCTCCACAAGAAAAAAGGAGGCAAGGCGTCTCTGCCTTTGGCCTCCTCGCGGTTCTCGCTGCTACCGGCTATATGGCCAGACTGGCCTTGGCTTGCTCAACTATTTTTACGAAAGCCGGCTTATCAAATACGGCGATATCAGCCAGCACTTTGCGATCGACTTCAATCGCGGCCTTCTTCAAACCGTTCATGAATACGCTGTAGGATAAACCGCATTCACGCGCGGCGGCATTGATACGAGCGATCCACAAGGCACGAAACTCGCGCTTCTTCTGACGGCGATCACGGTACGCATATTGTCCCGCTTTCATCACCGCTTCCTTGGCAATGCGATAGACGTTTTTGCGGCGCCCGCGATAACCCTTCGCAAGATCCAATATTTTCTTGTGACGGGCGTGAGCCGTTACACCACGTTTTACTCTTGACATGGCAGTCTCTCCTTAGGCGTAGGGCATCATGGCGCGCACCGACGCCACATCGCTGCAATGAACGCCGGTGGTACCGCGCAATTGGCGCTTGCTCTTCGTGGTTTTCTTGGTAAGTATGTGGCGCTTGAATGCCTGCGAACGTTTGACGCTGCCGCCAGCCCGCACTTTAAAGCGCTTTGCGGCGCCACTCTTGGTTTTCATCTTTGGCATGACACGACCCCTGTTTTAATATGACGCCGGGTGTTTCCTATTGGAACACTTTCAAGACCCGGGAATCACTTGTTTTTCACCGGCACAACACCCCTGTGCCTGGCTTGCTGCTATCGACGCAGGCTCGACATACATGCCTAACGTCACTTTCCAGGTTCTCGGCGTCACCGCTATGGTGACACCGAGTCCGAATCCATGGCGGGCATGGCACCATCAGTCTCCGTCTCCGCCTTCGGCTTGGCTTCCTTCGGCTTGGCTACTTTTATTTCCTTCTTCCGGGGAGACAACACCATTACCATCTGCCGCCCTTCCATTCTGGGAAACTGCTCCACCACCGCATGCGGCTCCAGATCATCTCTTATCCGCTCCAGCAAGCGCACGCCGAATTCCTGATGCGCCATTTCACGGCCGCGAAAGCGCAGCGTGATTTTAGCTTTGTCACCCTCTTCCAGGAAACTGATCAGATTGCGCAGCTTGATATTGTAATCGCCGTCATCGGTGTTGGGCCGGAACTTGACTTCCTTGATCTGGACTTGTTTTTGTTTGAGCTTGGCTTCGTGTTTTTTCTTGCTTTCCTGATAACGAAACTTGCCATAATCCATCAAGCGGCACACCGGTGGCTGCGCGGTAGGCGCGATTTCCACCAAATCCACCTCAGCTTCCTCCGCCATACTATTGGCGATCGCCAGAGAGACTACGCCTATCTGCTCTCCCTCTACACCAATCAAGCGCACTTCCGGCGCATTAATCTCCAGATTGATACGTGCTGCTTTTTCCTGAACTATAGTAGTTCCCCAAGTCTGTTAATAAATCAGGCCGCACCGGCCCTTACGGATGCTTCCACTTTCAGCCGCTCAATCAACGCCTGCAAAGACATCTGGCCGAGATTGGAACCCTCACGGGTTCGCACGGAAACCATTTGCGCTGCCACTTCCTTGTCGCCCACTATAATCTGATAGGGCAGTTTTCGTAAACTATGCTCCCGTATTTTATAAGTTATTTTCTCATTTCTCAAGTCCGCATATGCACGGATGCCATTGTACTTGAGTTCACCGGTCACTTTCCGGGCGTAATCCGCTTGGCCTTCGGATATATTCAGCACCACCGCCTGATCCGGCGAAAGCCACAAGGGAAGCGCTCCCGCGTGATTTTCGATGATAATTCCGATGAAGCGTTCCAATGACCCAAGAATCGCCCGGTGGAGCATCACCGGCACCCGGCGGGAATTATCCTCGGCCACGTATTCGGCCCCTAACCGCTCCGGCATGGAAAAATCCATTTGCAACGTACCACACTGCCACACACGGCCGATGCTGTCCTTAAGGGAGAATTCGATTTTTGGCCCATAGAAGGCGCCTTCTCCAGGCTGCAAATCCCAATTGAGCTTTTTATGGCTCATTGCCGACCGCAGTGCGGCTTCCGCTTTATCCCACTGCTCTTCCGAGCCGACGCGTTTTTTCGGGCGGGTCGAAAGTTTTACCAGGATCTCGTTAAATCCGAAATCGGTATAAACTTTTTGCAACAGATCAATAAATCTTACGGCTTCATCCTGCACCTGAGATTCGGTACAAAAAATGTGCGCATCATCCTGGGTAAATGCGCGTACTCGCATGATACCATGCAGAGCACCCGATGGCTCATTTCGATGACACGAACCAAATTCGGCCAGCCGCAAAGGCAAATCACGGTAACTCTTTAATCCCTGCTTGAATACTTGAACGTGACCGGGGCAGTTCATTGGCTTGACGGCAAAAGCCCGCTCTTCCGAATGTGTAATAAACATGTTCTCGCGAAAATTTTCCCAATGCCCGGAACGCTCCCACAGCCCTTTGTCCAGTACCGATGGCGTACGGATTTCCAGGTAGTCATTATCGCGGAATACTTGCCGCATGTACTGCTCTACCTGTTGCCAGATGATCCAGCCTTTGGGATGCCAGAACACCATGCCCGGCGCTTCTTCCTGAATATGAAATAAATCCAGTTGTTTGCCAAGCTTGCGGTGATCGCGTTTTTCTGCTTCTTCGAGACGGTGCAGATAGGCGTCCTGGTCCTCTTTTCTCGTCCAGGCCGTGCCATAAATCCGCTGCAGCATTTCATTGTGCGAATCACCACGCCAATAAGCGCCGGCCAACTTCATCAACTTGAATACCTTGAGCCTTGAAGTAGTTGGCACATGCGGTCCGCGGCACAAATCGGTAAAATTTCCCTGGGAATAAAGTGAAACATCCTCGTCGCCGGGGATGGCTTCAATAATCTGCGCCTTGTAGTGCTCGCCCTGACTCTTGAAAAAATTAATGGCTTCGGAGCGCTCCCACACCTTGCGCTCCACTTTCAGGTTACGCGCACTGATTTCCGCCATACGCTTCTCTATCGCCACCAGGTCTTCCGGCGTAAACGGACGCTTGTAGGAAAAATCGTAATAAAAACCATCTTCGATCACCGGGCCGATAGTGACCTGGGCTTCCGGAAATAATTCTTTTACCGCATGTGCCAGCAGATGCGCGCTCGAGTGACGAATGATTTCCAACCCTTCCGGATCTTTCTCGGTAACAATCGCCAGATCACTATCGGCCTCGATGCGGCTGGATGTGTCCATCAACTTGCCATTCACTTTTCCCGCCAACGCGGCGCGAGCCAGTCCCGCACCTATCGACGCCGCAACTTCGCCCACCGTCACCGGCTGCTCATAGCTACGTTCCGAACCATCCGGCAGACGAATGACAGTCACAACTTCTTCCTTTCGTAAGGGTAGCCTAAGCTATCAAATATTCTCAAAATCCGCAGAAGCCAGCATTTTTCCGCACGATTCGTGTTGCGCAAGCCGCATTCTCCCATAGCTCTCATTGAGCGACAACTCAATGCACCAGCTGGTAGCTGATCGAGACCTACGAATATCGTGACCAATGCAGCACCGGGCGCACATGAGACTCAAGAAAAATTCCTTGGCTGATAGCAAAAAAAATAGCTGTTCCGCATGTTCCGATGAGCTGAATGCGGTCTTACTGCTCCAGAGGGCGGTATTGAGAAGCCTGCCACGTTGATTAAGAATGCGAAACGAAACGTTTCCACACGGGAACCGCCCGATTCTGGTAAACCGGAAAAGACGAAGGAGAAAAGTTGCAGAGGACCCAAACAATATCTCATCTGCCAGCAATTTCGCGTCTACCGAGCCGGCCTGCTTGTCTATAAATTTCAGGCTGGGAAACCTCTGAATAGGTTCTCCGTGGAACGCACTGCCGACGAACCCGGAGATTTATTCAGAGGTTATCCAGCCGGATAATCCATCGTTTTATGCGAAATTAAAAACTGGCCTCGCGCTTGAGCAACTCTTCGATCTTGAGACCGACTTCAGAGTGGCCTCCGAATACAGTCCCAATCTTCTTTTTGTTGAGATGCTCCAGATTGGTGGTATAGGCTTGAGCCGGTAGCGGAAAGAATTTAACTTCCTTAACCAGGGCCGCCGCATTGTTCATATAGAACTCGACAAGCTCCTTGACTTCGGGTCTCTCCGCCGCCTTGATATTGACGTAAATAAAGATTGGGCGAGACAAGGGCTGATAGCTCCCATCTTCCACAGTCTTGGCGGATGGAAGGATGCCGCCTTTACCTCCATCAACAGCGACCGCTTTGACCTTCTTCTGATTTTCGACATAGTAAGCGAAACCAAAAAAGCCGAGTGCATTTCTGTCGCTTGCCACGCCCTGTACTAACACGTTGTCGTCCTCGGATGCGGTGAAATCACCACGGCTTGATTTAGCCTTGCCGACGATAGCTTCCGTAAAGTAGTCGAATGTGCCGGAATCCGCGCCCGCACCGTAGAGTTTGATCGTGTCGTCGGGCCATACCGGATTCACTTGACTCCATTTCGTGATTTTGCCCTGCGCGGCCGGCTCCCAGATTTTCTTTAACTCCGCGACAGTGATAGTTCTGCTCCAATCGTTTTTCGGGTTTACCACTATCGTCAACGCATCATACGCCACTGGCATTTCTACATATTGCACACCGGCTGCTTTGCAGTCATCCATTTCTTTCTTCAGAATGGGGCGCGACGCATTGACAATATCGGTTTCACCCCGGCAAAATTTCTTGAAGCCGCCACCGGTACCCGAGATGCCGACCGTTACCTTGATTTTACCCTTCTTGGCTATTTGAAAATCTTCCGCCACCGCTTCGGTTATGGGATAAACGGTGCTGGAACCATCTATTTTCACAATCGCATCGGCACCCGCAACGCCGGTAGCGCCGATTAGCACACCCAGTACAGCCGATATTCCAAGCGCCTTTCCGGTAGGCAATTTTAACATTTCATTCTCCGTTTAATTGATCGGATACCATTAGTACGCAATATGACCATACTAAGTCATCAGTATTACCGTTTTGCGACATTGTTGCTACGGATCGATATTTGCGACTCATTGATGTGCGCTACCGGGCGGTTTGGTCATAAAGGCAAATACGGGTTGCAAAATTGTGTGCGACATTCCGGGATCATGCGTTTATTAGCAGTAATTATCCTAAACCCAGCAGTTGGACAGGCAAAAAGGTGCGGATCACGTTACGCAGAAACTCTGTGAATCATAACATTAAAATGAAATATGAGCGGTCAACTACCGAATTTAGGATTATTCACCATGCCATTTTTTAATCCGCCGCGGCACTCCGCACGACGTCCGCTATTTTCTCCGCCCAATGTTTAACTTTCTGTTTGGATTCACCTTCCACCATTACTCGTATCAGCGGCTCGGTGCCTGATGCGCGTAGCAGCACGCGGCCACTGCCATCCAGATCGCGCTCGGCTTCCGCCTGCGCCATTTTTATCGCCGCATTAACGCGTGGATCGAATCCTTTGGGAACCCTGACGTTAATCAGTTGCTGCGGATAAAGCGTCACACCACGCGTAAGCTCCGCCAGAGTCTTGCCGGAATCGCGCAGGGCATATAATACTTGCAGCGCGGAAATAATGCCGTCACCCGTGGTGTGCTTGTCGGTGCAAATAATATGACCTGAGCCCTCACCGCCCAGCTGCCAACCTTCTTTTTGCATTAGCTCCAATACATAACGATCACCAACGTTAGCGCGGGCAAAGGGAATATTCAGTTTCTTCAGACCATTTTCGACCGCGAGATTGGTCATTAAAGTCCCTGCCACACCGCCCTTGAGCAATCCCTTCCGCTGGCGGTGCCTGGCAATAACGTAGATCAACCGGTCACCATCGTAGAGCGTACCTTTGTTATCGACCATGACTACACGGTCACCATCGCCATCAAGCGCAATACCGATATCAGCCTGATGCCGTCTGACAGCTTCCTGCAGTGCGACAGTATGGGTTGCGCCGCATTCGTGATTGATATTGAGGCCATTGGGCTGCACTCCGATGGCAACAACATCCGCACCCAGCTCATGCAGTACATGGCCAGCAATTTGATAAGCCGCCCCGTGGGCACAATCAATCACGATACGCAAGCCGCGCAGATCGAGATGATTCGGAAAGGTACTTTTGCAGAACTCGATGTAACGCCCTCTTGCGTCATCGACACGCCTCGCTTTGCCGAGTTGCGCCGAAGGCATCGATCTGATGGGAGCGTTTAATCCCGCTTCTATCTCGTGTTCGGTGGCATCGGGCAATTTACTGCCTGCGGCGGAAAAGAACTTGATACCGTTGTCTTCAAACGGATTATGGGAAGCGGAAATGACAATACCCGCCTGCAACCGCAACGCGCGGGTAAGATAAGCCACCGCTGGTGTCGGAGTGGGTCCGGACAACAGCACATCCACTCCGGCTGCGGACAGTCCCGCCTGCAGGGCCGATTCCAGCATATACCCCGATATGCGTGTATCTTTGCCGATCAGTACCGCCGGACGCTCACCCTTGGACAGATGCCAGTCGGAGGAAGCCAGAACCTTGCCGGCAGAATAACCGAGATGCATAACGAATTCAGGCGTGATGGGTACTTCTCCCACACGCCCGCGCACCCCGTCAGTGCCAAAATATTTTCTCGTCATCGAAAATTCCTTAAGTGGTCAGAATGAGCAGGAGCGCGAATGGCGTTCACCTCGCTGCTAGCAAACAAATGATTTTCCTATGCAACGACAAATAACGCGGGTATGACGACAATTCGCTGGCTGTTTGTTAAACCGCAACATCTCTGAAGCGCTAAACCATGTTTACCGCATCATAAACCGCCAGCGCATCCCGGGTTGCTTTTACATCATGTACACGCAGAATTCTAGCGCCCTTGATTCTCGCCAGTAAAGCTGCAGCAACACTGGCATGAATCCGGTCACCCACCTCATTGCCGGTGATTTTCCCCAACATGGATTTACGCGACAATCCCACCAGCACCGGTACACCCATATCCGTGAAGCGATCGAGATGGCGCAGTAATTCGATATTATGCTCCAGCGTCTTGCCGAAACCAAAACCGGGGTCTATTACCAATTTCTCGCGTGGTATACCGGCGGCTTGCGCTGCATTCAGGCGCTGCCGCAAAAAGTCCTTCACTTCCGCTACCGCATCATTGTACTGAGGATTAGCCTGCATGCTGAGCGGATCACCCCGCATGTGCATGAGGCACGCCGCGACGCCGCCTTCCGCAATCGCCTCGAGCGCGCCTGGTGCCCGTAGCGCGTTAACGTCATTAATCATGGCCGCGCCGGCCTTTATTGCCGCCCGCATTACTTCCGGCTTGGATGTATCCACCGAAACGGATATGTTCATGCTCGTTAAGGCCCGCACTACCGGAATGATACGATGCAATTCCTCCCGCACACTTACCGGGATGCCGCCGGGACGAGTGGATTCACCCCCAATGTCCAGCAAATCCGCGCCTTCTTCAATGAGACGTGCCGCGTGACGCAGAGCGCTCTCTGTCGAAGCATACAAACCACCGTCAGAAAAGGAATCCGGCGTTACGTTGATGATCCCCATGACAAGAGGCTGGCATGAAACAAGATTTATAATTTGTCTCCAAGGGCGAACTGGGAGCGCCGCAAAGGTTTATTGACGGACAGTATGGCCTGGCACGCAAGCTGATCGAGGAAAATCGCGACAAGATCGAAGTCATGGCCAAGGCCCTGCTGGAATGGGAGACCATAGATTCCGATCAGATTGGTGACATTATGGAAGGTCGTGCGCCGCGGCCACCCAAGCCTACCAAATCCGCGCCTCCACCGCCGAAAGACAATACACCTCCGGCGGCACCGGCAACAACAGCGA
>JBDSSX010000127.1:0-2734 GCA_039928555.1 Nitrosospira sp.
GGATTTTGCTGAAATTGTTCTTACCCAACAAGCCGAGGTTACGCCGGAAATTTATTGGGGTCCTGGTTCAATAACGCAGAATGCTCAAGGTAAACTTCAACTGAAGGTGTACTTGACCCACGATGTCGCTTTTCCAGATTCGTTTCAGCAAAATTTCAGTACATACAAACCAGGTAAATTGCTGGACGATTCATACTACTTCCGGATGGAAGCAACAGACTACCGTGGCAATACGTGGCGATGCGATCGGCTTCACATTTCGAGAGACATTGTCCTCTCCGCCGCAGGCGACGCAAGTGGGACCATCAACGCGGCGGTTCCGCACATTGAGGTGATTACTGAACGGCAAGGTGACATCGGAGGCAACAAAATTTGGTTGGCTATTCTGGGCAAACTTCCAATACCGTTTAATACGAGGGAAGAACTTGGCGTAGATTTCTCCCTAACCAAGCTAAAGGCAAAACTCTTTGACGATACTGATGTGGAAATAATGAAACGTGATGGCTATACGTTACTTTTCGCAACCCATGAGATAAACCCAATTGATGAGAAGACGATCGATAAGTTGTTAGAAGGATTATCAATAGCGACCGGGCAATATCTGCAGAGAGTATATAAATGTGTGCGGCACGGCAACATGGAAAAGTTCTGGCTAGGCTCGTACGGTGACGAATCGAACGCACGTCATTTACCTCCACCGTTAAGTATAAGTACACAACACGCGGTTGCCTTCACCGAATTCCTGAGCCGTTATATTGCTTTTTCAAGGGAAACGCACCACTCATACTTCGGCTATTGGCAGAAATTATACAGTGCTTGGCAAGCTGGTTTGATGGTGTCCGCCCTGCCCATCGCAATCTACGTGGAGGGATTGGTAAATGAATTCTTTGAGCCATTGACAGCTGAGGATCCCACCGTTGTTAAAAGTGTTCAGTATGTGATCGATGTCCTTGACAAGTTGGAACTCGACACCGCACATCGGGAGCGGATCAAGGGCTCGGTTAAGAATGTAGCAAATGGCTCAGTCGCGCGTGGCTTGCGACACCTAGCTCGCGAAGGATGGTTCGAGCCAAGCTTGGTTAAAACTTGGAGAGAGGTGCGAAACAAATCCGCTCATGCGTTCGATTTTACGCAAGAGCAGGAGCACGAGAAAATCCAGATTGTGGTCAGTGCGGTCCTGGCCTGCCTGCATCTCTTTTATGTGCTTTTGATGATCCGGATTAATTTTCGATCAATCTTTATCGATCTCTCACAGTTGGGTTTCCCGGAACGTAAACTGCTGCCTTTGCCCTCCACCGACACCTGAGCGAAGGAACTAGGGAACAATCAGAGACACGTGATTTCGCTCGCGCAAGTAACTGAGAAGTAACTGGTCTCTGACACTAGGCTGTCATATCACTTGGAATTACCCTTACTTCTTAGGCATATAAAGATCAGTGATCGACCCTTCCGCAATTTCAGCGGCAAAAAAGACAGTTTCGGATAAAGTCGGATGCGGGTGGATGGTGAGGCCAATGTCTTCCATATCCGCGCCCATTTCCAGCCCCAGCACCGTTTCGGCAATCAGTTCTCCGGCATTGACCCCGACTATACCCGCGCCGAGAATACGCCGGGTTTTTTTGTCCAGCAGCAATTTGGTCAGCCCTTCGTCGCGCGCCATCGCGATCGCGCGGCCACTTGCCGCCCAGGGAAATACCGCTCTTTCGTACTCGATGCCTTGCTTACCGGCCTCGGTTTCAGTTAGACCCATCCAGGCAATTTCCGGGTCAGTGTAGGCGACCGAGGGAATAGCGCGCGCATCAAATGCCGCTTCTTTTGCGTGTTCTCCACCCGCAATGACTTCCGCGGCGAGCTTGCCTTCGTGTGACGCTTTGTGCGCCAGCATAGGCTCACCGCAAATATCGCCGATAGCGAGAATATGCGGCACATTGGTGCGCAGCTGTTTATTTACCGGGATGTAGCCACGCTCATCGACACTGACGCCGGTGTTCTCCGCGCCGATATCGCGACCGTTGGGGCGGCGCCCCACCGCCATCAGAATACGGTCGTAGAGCTGCGGTTCGGGTGCCGGGGCAGTAGCGGACGCGCTTTCAAATGTGACTCTTAAGCCATCCTCCTGAGCCTCAATGCTGGCAACCTTGGTTTTCAGATAAATCGCTTCGTAGCGTTTCTGTATGCGCCGGTGCAGTGGCTTGACAAGATCCGCGTCCGCGCCTGGGATCAATTGATCCATCAACTCCACCACACTGATTGTGCTACCGAGCGCGTCATAAACCGTTGCCATTTCCAGGCCGATAATGCCCCCGCCAATGATGAGCATGCGCTTGGGAATGTCGTCCAGCTTCAGCGCACCGGTCGAATCCATGAGGCGGGGATCGTCATAAGGGAAACCGGGAATGCTTGCCACGCTTGAGCCTGCGGCGATGATGCAGTGTTCGAACGACACGGTTCTTATACCATCAGGCGTTTCCACCTGAATCATGTTGGGTGAAGTGAACTTGCCTTTCCCTTGTACCACCCGCACCTTGCGCTGCTTCGCCAATCCCGTCAGTCCCTTGGTAAGTTTACCGACGACCGATTCTTTCCACGTCCGCAGCTTATTTAGTTCTATGGCGGGCTTGCCGAAAACGATGCCCTGGTGCTCCGTTTCTTCCGCCTCGGTGATGACTTTCGCCACATGCAGGAGTGCCTTGGAGGGGATGCAGCCAACATTGAGGCATACGCCGCCGAGTGC
>JBDSSX010000128.1:0-2540 GCA_039928555.1 Nitrosospira sp.
GCAACAGCATGTCGGGTTTGGATAGCAGAAGTTTGCACAGGGCGACGCGGCGTTTCTCACCACCGGAAAGGTTTTTGACGACAGCGTCCCATTCGGGAAGGCGAAGTGCATCGGCTGCGATTTCCAGCTGTTGACTGCCATCTCCGCTACCAGCGGCAAGAATGGCTTCCAGCCGGGTCTGTTCGGTTGCCAGTGCCTCAAAATCGGCGTCAGGCTCGGCATAAGCAGCGTATACCGCTTCCAATTTCTGCTGTGCACCGAATATTTCACCCAGCCCCTCCTGTACCGCGTCCCGCACGGTGAGTTCAGGGTTGATCTGCGGTTCCTGCGGAAGATAACCGATCTTGAGGTTGGGCATCGCCGTCACCTCGCCTTCAATATCCTTATCCAGCCCTGCCATGATTCTCAGCACTGTGGATTTGCCGGAACCGTTAAGGCCGAGTAATCCGATCTTTGCGCCGGGAAAGAAGCTGAGGGAAATATTCTTGATAATCTGACGCTTGGGTGGAACGACTTTGCCCACGCGATTCATGGTTAGTACGTATTGGGCCATAGGTAGGTGTTTTGCGTGAATAAGATTAATTGTTCAAGTTTAACCTATGGAGGCGCTACGCATAAGATCTTTGTCACCAAAATGAGAGGCAGATTCATACGTTATTTCCGTCCGCTATACCCATTCTCGAACGGGCGAGGGATTACCGGGGCGTGGCTTTATTCTTATAACTTTCCCGGTTTCTATTGTGCTTGATATAGAAGCTGACAATCGATAGGATGCTGGATATTCATTTATATGGCATGAGCAAAAGCGCATATCATGGCGTGCTCATGACATATGAATTGCATGATTACGCTTCCAGTAATTTTTGCGCATAGCCAGATTTCGCCTTGGCGGCGATTACGCATATTCGGCGGCTGAAATGGAGGGCGGTTTCAATGACCAAATGCAAAAAGCGCAGCATGATACCGCCCGCCGCTTGCTCTCACACGGAAAACGGCCTCATTATGCTCCCATCGTATCGTCCATATTTGCCAATGGCCGCGCTGCTTCCCGTAAAACACCCAATGCATCCTGCAAGGGTACTGCTTTATGTTGGGCCAGTTGGCCTACGGTGTGCAAGGGAACAAGTATGTCCTTGCCCTCGCCTTCGTATTTGATCCATAGCGCCTCGAAATTGAGCGCAGGTACGCGGAACAACCTTAGTTCAGCTTCCCGGTCATTCTGGTCGACTGTGGTCAGCACTTCCGTCAGACCCCGCGCGAATCGTTCCAATTGATCCTTTGATGCGGACATTTGCAGTAGACGTGGTTCTTGTTCCTCGCTGACATCAAAAAAAGCGCGTGGTGTATCGCCCAACGTTTCGTAAACTCGGAGACCAACCGGCTGAGGGGCTAACTCCTGTCTTTCCAATAACGTGTTCAGGCCAACTGAATATACGCGATGCGCCATTCCAAGGGCCGCGCGTTCTTCTTCCCCGGTATCGGGCGATTCACGCATTAAGCCGGCGCCCTGCTTTACCTTTAAGAGTGGACGAGCTTCCCAGATACGGTGAAGAATCGGTTCGATGGGAATAAGGTATTTTATGGGCATTTTGAAGTAGCTCTTTGTAAAATAGGTATGTGTCCAGCTGCCGCTTCCTTGGTAGTTGCTGGCGAAATCCGATACGGCAAGATGACTTTTGCCATATATGGGATCATCAATATCGAAGTACTCCATGCCGAGAAGGCGGCTGTAACCATAGATCACCATGAAGTGACCACCGCCGCCGTTCCAGCCGATTCTTGCACCCACCGGCCGTCCGGCGTCAATCTCATCCCGTACCTGCTGAAAGCTGGCTTGTTGCCCGATAATGTTTACAAAGTTATGGGTACGCGTCAGCGCCTTGTCGAGATACCACGGAACATTACACGCCGACGGCACCGGGTTGTTGCAGCAATCGCTATGGCCGAGTTCCCCATTTGCCACGCCGCACTGTGACCATGTGCTCCAGAACCAATAAAAATGCGACACGCTTGTTGACGTTGCAGCCCAGCACCAGTTGGACTGAGTCTGCATTTGCATATTGAAGGCAAGCTGCTTTGAAGTGAAAAGGTTGCCGGAAATATTGATTTCCCGCAAAAAAGAGCTATAGGGACGACTCGTGACGTAGATGTATTCGGATAAATTCATGCTTTCCCCTCCTTCAGGAGATTGTTTGCTTGAGTTTATAAAAGTATCGAATCGATTTGGTTATAGTTCAAGCAGCGTAAAAAGCAAGTATTTTCGTTTTCATGTTAGCGCTTCGATGTGGCGTGAATCAACCGCTCGGCATTATCTTTGGTATCGTAGATGTTGATGGTTGGCTGACCTTCTGCCACCCTGTTCATGCGCGCGCGAATTTCTGCCGCCATGTCATTGTTGCGCTGTACAGCGGGGCGCGCTTCCATCGCCTCGAACCAGCGCATGAAATTGGGAAAGGCGGATTTGTCGATGCCACGATCCTTATGCCCTTTACACCATGGGTAGGTGGCGATGTCTGCGATGGTATATTCGTCGCAAGCAA
>JBDSSX010000129.1:0-2345 GCA_039928555.1 Nitrosospira sp.
ATTTGTGGTCTTCGTCGAGCGCGGCCAGCGCAAGATACTGGTAAATTACGCGAAACGTCAGGTGGGACGGAAAGTATACGGCGGCCAGAGCTCGCATCTCCCGCTGAAGCTTAATATGGCCGGTGTGATTCCGCCAATTTTTGCTTCCAGTATCATATTATTTCCCGCCACATTAGCGGGATGGTTTGCCACCGGCGAATCCATGAGTTGGTTAAAAGACATGAGCGGTGCGTTATCCCCGGGTCAGCCGATTTATGTGATCATGTATGCGGCGATGATCATATTTTTCTGTTTCTTTTATACCGCATTGGTGTTTAATCCTAGAGAAACTGCGGAGAATTTGAAAAAGAGCGGGGCTTTCATTCCGGGTATTCGTCCTGGTGAGCAGACTGCGCGTTATATCGAACGCATTATGTTACGACTAACCCTGGCAGGGGCGATTTATGTGACGCTCGTATGCTTACTGCCGGAGTTTCTGATTTTGAAATGGAATGTACCGTTTTATTTTGGCGGGACTTCTTTGCTGATTATTGTGGTGGTAACCATGGATTTCATGGCGCAGGTACAGGCTCATATTATGTCGCACCAATACGAAAGTCTGTTGAAGAAAACGAATTTCAAGGGTGGCGGCGGATTACCGGCAAGATAATTGTTGCATCTAAGGATAGGATGGCCAAGGAAGAAACGATACAAATGCAAGGCGAGATACTGGAAACATTGCCTAACGCCACGTTCCGGGTCAAGCTGGAAAATGGGCATGTGGTGCTGGGACATATTTCCGGCAAGATGCGCATGCATTACATTCGGATTCTACCCGGTGACAAGGTAACGGTAGATCTGACGCCATACGATTTAAGTAGGGCGCGAATCACATTTCGCGCCAAGTAGCCGGAGAGGAGACGTACATGAAAGTATTGGCATCAGTTAAAAAAATTTGCCGTAATTGCAAAATTATTCGGCGCAACCGTGTGGTGCGGGTTATCTGTACGGACCCGAGACATAAGCAGCGTCAGGGTTAGGCGGATCGTAATACCGTGAATCTCATATTTTTAAATCTTTTGTAGGAAAAACGTATGGCCCGTATCGCTGGAGTGAATATTCCAAATCATCAGCATGTCGAAATCGCGTTGACCTCGATTTATGGAATAGGGCGCGCCAGAGCGCGTGAGATTTGTGCGGCAACCGGAATCACTACATCGACCAAGATTAAAGATATCGCTGACGCACAAATGGATAAATTGCGGGACCGAGTCGCAAAATTTATCGTGGAAGGCGACCTGCGACGTGAGGTTTCGATGAATATCAAACGCTTGATGGATCTGGGTTGCTACCGGGGTTTACGGCACCGTCGTGGCTTGCCGGTACGCGGTCAGCGTACCCGTACCAATGCCAGAACCCGCAAGGGGCCCCGTAAGGCAGTTCGTTCATCAAGCTCAAAGTCAGCAGCAAAGTAAATATATTTTGATAACCAATTGAACCGTAGCGCAAAGGAATAACTACATGGTAAAAGCAGCCACGCGGGTACGCAAGAAGGTCAAAAAGAACGTAGCGGAAGGTATTGCCCACGTTCATGCCTCCTTTAATAACACTATCGTAACTATCACCGACCGGCAGGGCAATGCTTTGTCATGGGCGACTTCGGGCGGTGCGGGCTTTAAGGGATCACGCAAAAGTACTCCATTCGCTGCGCAGGTGGCAGCCGAGCAGGCGAGTAAAGTCGCGCAGGAATGTGGAGTAAAGAATCTGGAAGTGCGTATCAAAGGCCCTGGCCCTGGGCGCGAATCCGCAGTGCGGGCGTTGAATGCCGCGGGCTTCAAAATCACCAGTATTTCCGACGTGACGCCGGTTCCGCATAACGGATGCCGGCCACCGAAGAAACGCCGTATTTAAGGAGTGGACTGTGGCTAGAAATCTTGACCCCAAATGTCGTCAATGTCGCCGCGAAGGAGAAAAATTATTCCTGAAAGGCGAGAAGTGCTTCACCGACAAATGCGCTATTGAACGCCGAAACTATGCTCCAGGTCAACACGGCCAGAAAAGCGGACGGCTATCCGATTATGGGGTGCAACTGCGTGAAAAACAGAAGTTGCGCCGTATATATGGAATATTGGAGCGCCAGTTTCGCAACAATTATGAGCTGGCCGACAGGCAACGGGGCATCACTGGCGAGAATTTGCTGCAATTGCTGGAATGCCGCCTGGATACGGTTTCATTCCGTATGGGTTTTGGCGCATCGCGTTCAGAGGCGCGTCAGATCGTGCGTCATAATGGGATACTGGTAAATGGACGGAGAGTCAATATACCATCCTACCAGGTGAAGCCGGGTGACGTGGTCGAAGTGGCGG
>JBDSSX010000130.1:0-2429 GCA_039928555.1 Nitrosospira sp.
GCCGGCTCGATCGCGACACCGGCCTCAACACGGGCGCGAACGTCAAGACCAATTATGAAGTCCGCGACCGATTCCAGGTGGACAGCGGCCTCAGCGTATTCCCTGAGAAATTTCTTGGGGGCCAGCATGAGTTCAAGGTGGGCACCTCACTGTACTGGAGAGGGTTGAGATAGTCTCTGCGGTGCTGGTTCCAAGCGGCGGCGTCAGCCGTATACAACGATGTTCTTTTATTTGATTGATGGGTTACGCCACGCTTCACCTATTTTGAGTAAGATCTTTCGATGGGTTACACTACGCTCCACCCATCCTACGCGAGTTACGCGAGCAGCATAAACAATGAATCTTCCCTGATTTTACTTAAGCTCCAAATCATCGTTTTTATTGCGGCATTCGTTAATGCCACCCGCTCAAAATCTGAAGCTTCTCTCCCGAAATATCACCTTGAAGAACACAATATCTTGACCTTCAGGTTCAGCAAGAGGTAATGTTCGGCCCTTTGATTGAGTGGCTTTGGAATTTTATCTTTGAGTAACTATCCCGCCACACACGAGCTTCTGCACGGCATCCTCAAGCAGGTTTCCCGTTCGTTTTATCTCACGCTTAACGTGCTGCCGGCGGGAGTGCGCGATCAGATGGGGCTGTCGTATCTGTTCGCGCGCGCAGCCGATACCATCGCGGATACGGATCTCATCGATCGCGGGCAGCGCCTGAAATACCTGAATCAGTTCCGTGCGCAATTTCGAACTACTGAAATTGATTGGCAGGCCATCCAGGAGATTCAGACCGCGCTCATTCCTCATCAGAAAGATTCAGCGGAAAGCATTCTTCTCCAGCGACTGGAAGACTGTTTGAAATTATACGAGACATACTCCGCTGGCGACCGGGAGCGTATCCAGTGGCTGATGGATGTGCTGCCCAACGGAATGGTAATGGATCTGACTCGATTTCCCGGTGAATCAGCCGAACAGCTTACCGCATTGTCGACGCTGGACGAATTGGATCAGTACACTTACTATGTCGCGGGTTGTGTCGGAGAATTCTGGACCAGAATGGTCTGCGCGCATAGCCCGGAAATGGCCCGATGGAATGTCACGGAGATGTCGGCCATGGGTGTGAGATTTGGAAAAGGGCTGCAACTTACCAACATCGTTAAGGATATCGCCCGAGACCTGCAAAATGGCCGCTGCTATGTGCCGGTGCCGCTCCTGCGGGAAGCCGGATTACAGCCTGCTGATTTGCTGAATGAAGACAATCTGCTGAAATTCAGGCCGGTCTTGAATCGGCTCATCCGGCTTGCCGTGGAGCATCTGGACGAGGGCTGGCGGTACACCTTGGCTATTCCTCGATCCGAGACACGCCAGCGACTGGCCTGTATGTGGCCGATTTTATTGGCCGGGGAGACGTTGAAACGCGTTGCCGTAGCGCCTGGCTTACTTAATCCGGCCGTCAATGTGAAGGCGCCGCGCAGCACTGTGTACCGCATAATGGCTCTGACGACTTTCACCGGCGCCAATCAGTACGTGGCGACCGCCTACTGGAACCGCCTCAGGGCGCACATTGTCTGAGCCGTAGAGCCGTAGACCCGGAATCAGGTTAGCGCAGCCTTAGCCGGCAACTTAGCCGGCAACTTAGCCGGCGAATTCGTGAGGTCTAAGCAGGGTGAGTACGCAATCCGCAAAACGATGTTCGTAAAGAAGTTTTAGCGCGCCACGCCCAGGTAACAATCATGAGAAAACCATTCATATGACAACCGCTCGCCCGGCGACCGGATTTTTCTCGGCTGTGGGACGTTGGCTTGATGCCAATATTTTCGCATTGGGACGGGAAATGCGTTTGTCGTATCTGCCGCCGCTCATGGTTTATGCCGCCGCCGGCATTTCCGGCTTGACAGGGATCGTGGGTACATTTTACGTCAAGGAGCGGCTGGGACTTTCCGCCGAGTTTCTGGCGGCCCTCGGGTTCTGGATGATGCTGCCGTGGGCATTGAAGATGCCGCTTGGCCATCTGGTGGATCTGGTATGGCGCTGGAAGAGTCTGCTCGTATATCTCGGCGCAAGTCTCATCACGCTGAGCCTGCTGATCATGATCGGGCTGCTCGGTCACACCGACGCTATGACCGCCATAGCTACGGTGGAAGCCTGGTACGTTACAGCGGCATTGCTCGCACCCATCGGCTACGTGCTTCAGGACGTGGTTGCGGATGCCATGACAGTCGAAGCCGTACCGCGGGTGGACGAACATGGGCAGCCCCTGGCGCTGGATAATCGCAAGTCCATGCATGTCACCATGCAAACCCTGGGGCGTGTTGCCATTATCAGCGGTGGAGTTCTGGTTTCGCTGATGAATGTCTTTCTGTTACAGGGTGTCGGTGAATTACCCGAGGCGGAGAAGGCGGCCACTTATCTGTTCGTCTATGAGCTCGCCTTGAT
>JBDSSX010000131.1:0-1948 GCA_039928555.1 Nitrosospira sp.
CTGTTATAAAACCTGAAATGGGTTTAGAATGAAACACTCAAGGATTTTGACGGCGCGAGCCAAGGAGCTATCTTGAACAATCTCATTAAAAACATGGCCATCTGGCTAGTGATTGCTTTGGTGCTGATGACAGTGTTCAACCAGTTCAGCACGCGGCAGACAGCACAGGCACCGATGGAGTATTCCCAATTCATCGAGGAAGTGAAGCAGGGCAGAATCGCCAAAGTCACCATCGAAGGCCGTACGCTGAAAGGCACCAAATCCGATGGCAGACGATTCACCACTTACACACCCTCCGATCCCTGGATGGTCAGCGATTTGCTGAAGGCTGGTGTCATTATCGACGCCAAACCGGAGGAAGAGCCGTCGCTACTGATGAATATTTTCGTTTCGTGGTTTCCGATGCTGTTACTGATCGGCGTGTGGATTTTCTTTATGCGTCAGATGCAGGGTGGTGGCCGGGGTGGCGGCGCGTTCTCGTTTGGGAAGAGCAAGGCACGCATGCTTGACGAGTCCACCAATCAGGTGACGTTTGCCGACGTAGCGGGTTGCGAGGAAGCCAAAGAGGAGGTTTCCGAACTGGTCGATTTTTTGCGCGATCCCAGCAAATTTCAGAAGCTGGGGGGGCGCATTCCCCGTGGTGTTTTAATGGTGGGAAATCCTGGCACCGGTAAAACACTTCTGGCGCGTGCCATTGCAGGCGAGGCCAAGGTTCCGTTTTTCAGTATTTCCGGCTCTGATTTCGTGGAAATGTTCGTCGGTGTGGGTGCTGCAAGAGTGCGAGACATGTTCGAGCAAGCCAAGAAACATGCGCCCTGCATTATTTTCATTGATGAGATTGATGCAGTCGGCCGTCAACGCGGTGCAGGCTTGGGCGGCGGCAACGATGAGCGCGAACAAACATTGAATCAGCTACTTGTAGAAATGGATGGTTTTGAAGGGAACGCTGGTGTGATTGTCGTTGCGGCCACCAACCGGCCTGACGTGCTCGATCCCGCACTATTGCGCCCCGGTCGTTTCGACCGGCAGGTAACGGTACCGCTGCCGGATATACGGGGACGTGAGCAGATATTGCACGTACACATGCGCAAGGTGCCGATTGCGCCCGATGTGCATGCGGAAATCATCGCACGTGGCACGCCCGGGATGTCGGGTGCCGACCTCGCCAATCTGGTGAATGAGGCAGCGCTGTTTGCGGCACGGAGTAGTAAACGGCTCGTGGATATGGACGATTTCGAGCGTGCCAAGGATAAGATTTTCATGGGTGCGGAACGCCGCTCTGTGGTGATGCCGGAGCGCGAACGGCGCAACACGGCTTATCACGAATCCGGGCACGCCGTGGTGGCTCAACTGCTGCCTAAAACCGACCCGGTACATAAAGTTTCCATCATTCCACGCGGACGTGCGCTGGGCGTGACTATGCAATTACCGACGGAAGACCGCTTCAGCATGGATCGCGAGGAGATCCTGCAGAACATCGCCGTGCTGTTTGGGGGACGTATCGCCGAGGAAGTGTTCATGGGGCAGATGACGACGGGTGCATCCAACGACTTCGAGCGCGCCACTGAAATGGCCCGGCGCATGGTCACGCAGTGGGGCATGTCCGATTCCCTGGGTCCAATGGTATATGGAGAGAACGAGGGAGAAGTCTTTCTCGGCCGCTCCGTTACGACGCACAAGAACGTAAGCGAAGCCACCATGCAGAAAGTGGACATAGAAATTCGTCGCATTATTGACGGACAGTATGGCTTGGCACGCAAGTTGATCGAGGAGAATCGCGACAAGATCGAAGTCATGGCCAAGGCTCTGCTGGAGTGGGAAACCATAGATTCCGATCAGATTGGTGACATTATGGAAGGTCGTGCGCCGCGGCCACCCAAGCCTACCAAATCCGCGCCTCCACCGCCGAAAGACAATACACCTCCGGCGGCACCGGCAACAACAGCGA
>JBDSSX010000132.1:0-3588 GCA_039928555.1 Nitrosospira sp.
TCCAGCCGCATCAGCCTTTCATAATGGCCGAGGCGTTGTGTGAGTGTCACGATGACAGATCCAGAATGGATGGAAGAAATACTTCGGTGACCAGTATGGATTGTCCCCGCAAGCTGAACAGGGAACGGCGCGCCCATAAGCCAAGGGGTTTTGCCTGCAAATTCTGACAGGCACGGCGAAAAAGCGGATGCGCTGAATTCAATTTCCTGAATCGAAGCGGGGTGCGCTTAACCACGGGATTCGTGAACAATACAGTACCCAGTGACCGGTTACCCAAGCCGCTCAACCCGCGCCAGGCACCGCGAAGATCTTTTCTCGCCACCACTGAATGCGCAAATACCACGGGCGTGTCGCCGCAATACAAATAGACCTCCCGTACCAGCGCCAGCTCGTTTCGACGCAAGTTCATCAGGGCAAGTTCATCCTCGCACACCGTGGCCAGCGACTGGAACACGGGTTTTACGCGAAAATCACCCCTGCAGCGCTGTTGAATAAGCTGGGTCAGAGAACCACGATTCTGCAACCAGCCGCGCGCACGGGGCGATAAGGAGGGGGACGCGGGATACCATGCGGACAACTCGGCAGCGTTCATCAGGGGTAAAACTGAAAAGAGTGAATTATGCCGCATAATCCAGTGCGGCTGAATCCTTTATCCCTGAAGGTGATCCTTCAGGGGCTTGGCTGTGCTGTTTGCCACGTCCTGCCTGCACCCCGAAGGCTGCGTGCTTCACCTCGTCCGCCCGATCCGGGTTGAAATCTCGCTGGAACTAACCTAAATTTAAAGTAGCCTTTTAATTCGTGTTTAATTATGGCGAGGAGAAATACTGTTCCTTACAGCAAGAGAACACCCGAAGGCGACGCATACGACAAACGCACGGGACCGGTGCATGATGCCAAGGGAGCGGTCATGGTCGAAGACGCAGTAAAATCGTCTCGATCGGCTGACAGCGAAGCGTTCCTCTTTCCCACGTCCTTTGCCCAGCAACGGCTATGGTTTTTCGAGCAGTTGTATCCGGGCAGCGCGGTGTATCACTTGAGTACGGTGCTGCCGTTCGATGGCCCCCTGGACCGCAAGGCGCTGGAAGACAGCTTGGGCGACCTGCTCGACCGCCACGAGGCACTGCGCACCACGTTCACCGCCCTCGACGGCGTGCCGGTGCAGCTCGTTGCGCCAAGCTTGCGTATCGACTTGCCGCTGGTGGATGTCAGCCAGCCGGCGGCCGGCTGTCTGGAACGCGCCCGCGCCGCCGCCAGCACCGCTCTGGCCGCACCCTTCGATCTTGGGCGTGGTCCGCTGCTGCGCGCCAGCCTGTTGCGGCTCGAGACGGATTATCATTGGCTGGTGCTGGTGTTCCACCATATCGTGGCCGATGGCTGGTCGCTGGAGATCCTGCATCGCGATCTGCGCGCGCTCTATGCCGGCAAGGTCAGCGGTGAGCCGCCGCTACTGCCGGCGCTGCCGATCCAGTACGCCGACTTTGCCTGCTGGCAGCGGCGTATCCTGCAAGGCGAACGGCTGAATTCTTTATTCGCCTACTGGCAAAAACAGCTGGAGGATGCGCCAGTGCAGCTTTCCCTGCCCACCGACCGGCCGCGCCCGGCTCAGTCCAGCTATCGCGGCGGACGTTGCGGGGTGTGGCTGAATGCATCGCTTACCGCGCGCTTGCGCGCACTCGGGCAAGCGCAGGGTGCCACCTTGTTCATGACGCTCCTGGCCGCCTTTGGCGCGCTGTTGGGGCGCTACAGCGGACAATCCGATCTGGTGATCGGCACGCCTATCGCCAATCGCACCCGCAGCGAGCTGGAGGGATTGATCGGGTTTTTCGTCAATACGCTCGCCTTGCGCCTCGATCTTGCGGGCGACCCCTCATTTGCCGCCCTGCTTGAGCGGGTACGCACCGTGGCGGCCGAGGCGTATGCGCATCAGGATATGCCTTTCGAGATGCTGGTGGCCAGGCTCGCTCCCGCGCGCCATCTCAGCCAGGCGCCCCTCTTTCAAGTGATGTTCGCGCTGCAAAACGTTCCTTCTGGGGAGCAGGAAGAAACAGAAACGGAAACGGAAGGGGTATTGGCGCCGGCCAATCGCAACCGGGAAGAGTCCACCGCCAAGTTCGATCTTCTGCTTTCCCTGGTTGATGATGGGCGCCGGGTGACGGGGTATTTTGAGTATAGCGCCGATCTTTTCGATTCCGGCACCATCAATAGGATGGCGGGTCATTTCGAGGCGCTGCTGGCGGCCGCCGCCGCTGATCCGGCATGCCGCTTCTCCAGCCTGTCCATTCTCACCGAGGCCGAGCGAGCACAGCTTTTGTTCGAATGGAACGCCACGCGGAGCGAATATCCCCGGGAATCGTGTATCCATGAACTATTCGAAGAGCAGGTGGCGGCATGTCCGGAGGCGATTGCCCTGGTTCTTCAGGATTGCCCGCTCACCTATGGTGAACTCAACGCACGCGCCAATCAGCTCGCGCATCGCCTGCGCAGGCTTGGCGTGGGCCCCGAAGCTTTGGTTGGGGTTTGTATTGAGCGCTCTTTTGATCTCATCATCGGCCTGCTCGGCATTCTCAAAGCCGGTGGGGCTTATCTGGCGATGGACCCCGGCGACCCGCCCACCAGGCTATCGGCAATGGTGCGCGACGCGAAACCAGAGGTGTTGCTGATCCACCGCCGATTTCTCGGGATACTACCCGAAGAGACTGTCAAGCTGGTTTGCCTTGATGATGCGTGGGAGGAAATCGGGCGCGAGTCCACGGATAATCCTGTAAGCGGAGTAGTGGCGGACAACCTCGCGTATGTCTGCTACACGTCAGGATCAACCGGCGTCCCCAAGGGGGTGGCAGTCGTGCAACGTGCCGTGGTGCGGCTGATAAAGGAAGCCGGCTACGCGACATTCACGCCCGATGACGTGTTCCTTCAGTTCGCGCCGATAGCGTTCGACGCTTCAACATTCGAGATTTGGGGGTGTCTGCTTAGTGGCGGGCGGCTGGTAATCATGCCACCCATCGCACCGTCGCTCGAAGAACTCGCCGATGTGATAGAGCAACACCGGATCAGTACGCTCTGGTTGACGACAGGGCTCTTTCACCAGATGGTCGATAGCCATTGCGAACGCCTGGGTGGTGTGCGCCAGCTCCTTACAGGCGGCGACGTGTTGTCGCCGGACTACATCCGCAAGATGCGCGAGCGGCATCCGCAATGTCTGCTGATCGCCGCTTATGGCCCTACTGAGAACACCACATTCACCTCCTGCTATCGCGTGCCTTCCGCGGAAAAAATCCACAATCCCATTCCCATTGGCCGGCCGATTGCGAATACGGAAATGTATGTGCTTGACGACCGGCTTCAGCCGGTACCCATCGGAGTACCGGGAGAGCTTTATATCGGCGGCGAGGGGCTGGCACGCGGCTACCTCCACCAGCCGGAACTCACCGCCGAGCGATTCATTCCCCATCCCTTCCGCACCGGTGCACGCGTATACCGGACCGGAGATTGGGTACGCTATCTTCCCGACGCCAATCTGGAATTTCTCGGACGGCGCGATCAGCAAGTCAAGGTGCGCGGATTCCGCGTCGAGCTGGGCGAGGTGGA
>JBDSSX010000133.1:0-2685 GCA_039928555.1 Nitrosospira sp.
ACGGAATTCGAAAACGTGCCGGCCGAGTCCATCAGGACCCTGGCTGAACATGGTGTGGTCAGTCCCGCCGCAAGCAGCATAGCCGTTGCCCAGAATCGCATTCTGGAAAAGAAATTTATCGCCACCAATGGTTTTGAAGTCGTGCCGTATGCGGTAATTCAGAATTCGCATAGTTCGAACGGAGCGCTACCGCAAGCGCATCCGGAATTGTTTCCCGGACTTCTCAAGGTGAGCCGCTTCGGTTATGACGGCAAGGGTCAGGTACGGGTAAACAACGCGGCGGAGCTTGACAGCGCATTCAACGGCTTCAGCCGGGAGCCATGCGTGCTGGAACAATTGTTGCCGTTGGAGAGCGAAGTGTCGGTAATCGTGGCACGCGGATTCGATGGCGAGGTGGCTACGTTTCCCGCGTCCGAGAATCAGCATCGCAATGGCATCCTGGATGTCAGTATCGTTCCTGCCAGAATATCAACGGAAATTGTTCAGCGCGCGCGCGAGATTGCGGTCGACATAGCGGAGAAGCTCGATCATCGCGGCGTGCTGTGCGTGGAGTTTTTTGTACTCGCCGATGGCTCCCATCAAAAATTGCTGGTCAATGAAATCGCCCCGCGTCCCCATAATAGCGGCCACTACACCATTGATGCTTGTATCACCTCCCAATTCGAGCAACAGCTGCGAATCCTTTGCGGCATACCGCTTGGGAGTACCACCATGCACGGTGCGGCGGTGATGGTGAATCTATTGGGCGATCTATGGCAGCGGGGAGAACCGGAATGGGAAAAGGTGCTGCGGCATCCCTCTGTCAAACTTCATTTATACGGTAAGCTTGCCGCCCTGCCTGGGCGAAAAATGGGACACTATACCGTGCTTGCCGACACCACCGAAGCCGCGTTGCAGCTTGCGGTGGAAATCAAGCAGGCGCTGGTGTAGATCATCATGGACGACCAAACCGCACTGTTTGAAACAAGCATACAAAGCCTGCCTCTCCTGCATCGGGGCAAAGTACGCGATATTTATGCGGTAAATAACGACAAGCTGCTGATTGTTCAGACTGATCGGCTTTCCGCATTCGACGTCATCCTGCCGACGCCAGTGCCGGGCAAGGGCAAGTTGCTCACCGCGTTATCCAGTTTCTGGTTTGAGAAGCTCCGCCATATTATTCCCAATCACCTGACCCGTACCACCCCCGAATCAGTGGTAACAGAGACGGAATGCGAACAAGTAGCTGATCGTGCATTTGTGGTCAAGCGGCTGAAATCGTTGCCGATAGAAGCCATCGTACGCGGCTACGTGGTGGGTTCGGGGTGGAAAGACTATCAGAGGACCAGCGCAATCTGCGGCATCGCGCTCCCAACCGGTTTGCAGGAAGCTGCCAAGCTGCCCGGCGGAGCGATTTTCACGCCCTCCACCAAGGCTGCGGCGGGTGCGCATGACGAAAACATTCCTTTTTCTGAAGTGGAGAAACTATTGGGCCGGGACCTGGCGGCGCAAGTGCGCGATAAAGCCATTGCCCTTTACACCGAAGCGGCAGATTATGCAATAACAAAAGGCATTATTATCGCGGATACCAAGTTCGAATTCGGTCAGGATGATGCGGGCGGGCTTTATCTCATAGATGAGGCGCTTACTCCCGATTCATCCCGTTTCTGGCCAGCGGACCAGTACGCACCGGGAAAAAATCCGCCCAGCTATGACAAGCAATTTGTGCGCGACTGGCTGGAAACCCTGGATTGGAATAAGAAAGCACCCGCTCCCGCGCTGCCCCTTGATATTCTCGCCAAGACTACGGAGAAATATCAGGAAGCCTTGCGGCGCTTGGTACCTGGCGGCTGAGCACTGACGTCAGGGTACGACTCGTTCAGGCAGGCCGATCAGCATCTTAAGAGTAGGGCGTCAATAAGCGAAGCGCATTGCGCCGTATGTTAGTCTTCATATTCAAGTCTATCTTCATCGTCTCCTGCCCAATCCGCTGGATAAACACCCTTCTCAACCAATCGATGAAAAGTCGGATACGACCACTCGCTTACCCGTCTGACTAAACCATGTCTGATCGGATTGATATGGATATAATATGTACCGCCTGGATGCCAGGCGTGAGGTAGTCAGGCATGGCGATAGCATTTCATGCGGCGCAATGCGCTTCGCTTATTGACGCCCTACCCGGATACTGGTTAATTATCCAGGCGAAAAAACTAGATTGACGTACCGTCAAAGACCAGGATGCTGGACAAACGACACCGCAATGATCATTTGCTACAAGTCCGTACCATTTATCTTCTCTTAAAGAAGCCCGATCAACATCTTTGTCCCCAACAAATAAAGCAACACCACAAAAATTTTCTTAAGTGTGGCAGTTTGCACAATATGAGTTGTTTTCGCACCCAACGGTGCGGTCAACGTACTAGCCAATACTATCCATCCCAATGCCGGCAGATAAACATATCCCAGGCTGTATTCCGGCAGCGGCTGGGATTGCGCCATGCCATTGGCAATGTAGCCGATGGCTCCCGCCACCGCGATAGGAAAGCCCACCGCCGCAGCGGTGCCGATGGCATACTGCAACCTGACGTTGCAGTACGAAAGGAATGGCACCGTCAGCAACCCCCCGCCGATTGCAACAAAGCTGGAAACCGCGCCGATAATGCTGCCGGCCCCGAACATTCCTGGTCTGCCGGGAAGTGTGCG
>JBDSSX010000134.1:0-1782 GCA_039928555.1 Nitrosospira sp.
AAATGGCTTCATCGAATGCTGCAAAAGTAAATTTCTTCGACGCTACCAGTCCAACTTATTGAGCATTCCCTACCGGATCAAAACTGCTTTAACAAACAACAATTTCATTGTTCCATATTCCAGGCGCATTGCCCATTGGACTGAAGTACAGTAAGAATAAACAAGGTATTCCAGGGAGTTAGGGAAGACGCTGAAATTCCTGCGAACAGCTTGCGAGTATAAAAAAAGCCCGGCTCGCAGGGTCAGTGCGGCCGGGCCGGGAGCCCGCTACTAATGGAGGAAAGAGTAGACACCCGAAATCACATCTTACAGAGTTTGAGCGTATCGCCCATTGGACTGAAGTACAGGGTTGGGGTCATCTTTGCAGGCCGGATTGGTATAAAGTAATCCGGCAATGAACTCATATAGCCACACCACCGCGCCATATGAAAAATTCCCGCCAGCCAGGAAGAGCCGATTAGCTATGCTCATCCGGCCTACTATCTATGATACGTCGTCATCATTTCCTTCCCGACACATAAGATATAAAGCCGCAATCACGATGATCGTGACCGGCATGATGACGTATAAGCCAAGCGCATACCCTGCCCCATCATCGTGATCATGTGGCGGCGGCGTGCTCATTATCTTGTAACCATGACCCATGCTGACTGTGAGGACGAGAACGAGGCCCGCAATCCGCCGGTTCCGGATCAGGACGCGGCCAACCGTCTGGTTGAGCAAGTATGCTGCGTAGTAACCAATGAAATAGATCGCGATGTAAAAAATCAACGCGCCCATGGGAGAACCTTTGAATAAGCCCGTACTTTTACCAGTAAGGGCGCGCTGTAGCTTTGCGGAAGTAAGCGCCGGGGCTGCGTTTACTGGAAAAAATTGATCCTTATTTGCCCTTCTTGTTTTCGGCGTCGACTTTTTTCTCGGGCTTATTGGTGCCGGTCTCGCCCTGCTGCTCCATTTTTTTTGACCGGCCCGCTTTTGCCTCATCCGCTTCGATACGTTTCGCGGCTTTTTCCCAAGGGTATTCCCGAGGCTCTTCTTTCTGCGCAAAAACCTGGCTGGAGAGCAACGCGGAGAATAAGACGAATAGAATTTTCTTCATGAGACTTCTAGTGAAATAGTAGGTCTGAATTTGTCAGACAACAATAAGGGCAATAAATCGGCTGGCCACCTTCATGGAAGCGGCCGAAATTATCCAAATCTAAAAATTAAGCTTGTGGCTCCGCCAAATAATCGATGCGTTATCTTATCCAAAATCTTCCGGCGCTTCAAGCCGCTGTAAACCGCAGCGCTGCGCAATTTGGTGAGCACGTAGTCCATAAAAGGGATACCAAGTCAAACGATACACGATACATCAACCCGTGGCAGGATACCAATTCGATTGCGGGTAGGTGGGTATGATGGGTTACGCTTTACTCCACCATTCAACCGGGTACGTGGGAGGCAGGTTTTTCGAACATGCAGGCTGGTGTTCATGGCTCCTCCGCTTTCATGGCGTTTTTCTGATCGATAAGCCCCACCATTAATGCATTGCCGGTCTCGCCAAAGTGAATGGAATGATGCGGAAAGGGTATTTTGATGCCCTCGCGCTCAAACGCAAGTTTGAGGCGCCGGCGATATTCGCGCCCGACACTCCACTGCTTGATCGGTCTGGTGCGCAAACGTCCCTTGATGACCACAGCGGAATCCTGAAAGCTGTCGACGCCATATATCTCGACATCCTCCATCATCAGCGGGCCGAATGTTTCATCGTTACGTAACTCCGCACCCGCTTCGCGCATGACC
>JBDSSX010000135.1:0-8030 GCA_039928555.1 Nitrosospira sp.
GCGCTGGTGCCCATGCGTAACGTCGTATTGTTTCCGCATGTACTGATGCCCATCACCGTCGGCCGAGTGAAGTCGATCGCCGCTGTCGAACACGCGCTTCAATCCAATGCTCCGGTCGGCATCGTGCTGCAGAAGGATGCCGCTGTCGACGACCCAGGCTTTGATGCCCTATGTGCTATCGGTACGGTGGCCAACATCGTGCGTCACATCACCTCGGCTGACGGGCTACGCCACGCCGTGTGCCAAGGGATTGAGCGTTTCCGCATCGAGGAACTGGTTGAGGGCTATCCGTTCCTGGCCGCTCGTGTGCAGCGTATCGATGAGTCGGAACTGATTTCTACCCAGGCTGAGGCACTTGCCATGCAACTGCGTGAACGCGCGGTCGAGATCCTGTCGTTGCTGCCCGGCGTCCCCGCGGAACTTGCGCACGCGCTACAAGCTACGCGTGCCCCGTCGCACCTGGCGGATATCACGGCCAGCCTGCTCGATACTGAGGTGAACGAGAAGCAGATGCTGCTCGAAACCGTACGCACCGAGGAGCGGCTGCAGAAGGTGCTGCGGATACTGTCGCGTCGCATCGAGGTGCTCAGGTTGTCGCAGGAGATCGGCGAGCGTACGAAAGAACAACTGGAGGACCGCGAACGCAAGTTTCTTTTGCGTGAGCAATTGAAGACCATCCAGAAGGAGCTCGGTGAAAGCGATGGCAATGATCAGGAGATTGAGCAGTTGAGCGAGGCAATCGCCAATGCCGGTATGCCGGATGAAATCGAGGCGCAGGCGCGCAAGGAGTTGCAGCGGCTGAAGCGTATGCCTGGCGCGTCGAGCGAGTATTCAATGCTTCACACTTATCTGGAATGGATGACGGAATTACCCTGGCGGCTGCCGGCCGATTTACCTATCGACTTGAATGCCGCGCGTCAGATTCTCGAGGCAGATCACTTCGGGCTCGAGCGCGTCAAGCAGCGCATTGTCGAATTTCTGGCGGTACAAAAGCTGAAGCCTCAGGGACGCGCGCCAATTCTGTGTTTCGTCGGGCCGCCAGGAGTGGGCAAGACTTCCCTCGGCCAGAGCATCGCACGCGCATTGCAGCGGCCGTTCGTCCGCGTGTCGTTGGGCGGGGTGCACGACGAAGCTGAGATGCGCGGTCACCGCCGCACCTATATCGGCGCTATGCCGGGCAATATCGTGCAAAGCCTGCGCAAGGCCGGCGCGCGCAACTGCGTGATGATGCTCGATGAGGTCGACAAGATGTCTGCCAGTCTCCATGGCGATCCGTCGGCGGCGTTGCTCGAAGTGTTGGATCCGGAACAGAATTCGACTTTTCGCGACAATTACCTCGGTGTGCCGTTTGACTTGAGCCGCGTTGTCTTCATTGCCACGGCGAATGTGATCGATAATGTGCCACCTCCGGTACGCGACCGCATGGAGATCATCGATCTGCCGGGCTATACTCAGGAGGAAAAACTTCAGATTGCGCTGCGCTATCTGGTGTGCCGCCAGCGTGAGACTAACGGTCTGAAAGAAGAACAGTGTGAAATAGCAGTAGAGGCACTGAATGGCATCATTGCCAATTACACTCGCGAGGCTGGGGTACGTCAGTTGGAACGCGAGATTGGCCGCGTGATGCGCCATGCGGCCATGCGCATTGCCGATGATGAGAACCTGCGGGTACATGTCGATACCGCGGATTTGGACGCCATACTCGGTGCTACGAAATTCGAGCACGAGATCGGGTTGCGCACCAGCCTGCCGGGTGTGGCCACCGGTTTGGCATGGACGCCGGTGGGCGGCGATATTCTTTTTATCGAAGCAACGCGCGTAAGCGGGAGCGGACGGCTGATTCTGACCGGGCAGCTAGGCGATGTAATGAAGGAGAGCGCGCAGGCAGCGCTCACCCTGCTAAAGGCGCATGCAAACGATCTCAATATCCCCGCAGCAACGTTCGACGGCATCGACCTGCATGTGCACGTGCCAGCGGGCGCCATTCCGAAGGATGGTCCAAGCGCCGGGGTGGCCATGTTCATAGCGCTCACATCGCTTTTTACCGATCGACCAGTGCATCACGATGTGGCGATGACCGGTGAGATCAGCTTGCGAGGATTGGTGCTACCAGTGGGCGGCATTAAGGAGAAGGTGCTTGCCGCCCAGCGCGCCGGTCTGCGCAAGGTGTTGCTGCCGGCCCGTAACCAGAAAGATCTGCGCGAGGTGCCCGAAGCGGCGCGAGCCGCGTTACAGTTCGTTTTGCTGGAGACGGTGGATGACGCGATTCAGGCGTCGCTGGGTGAGCGGGGCGCTCGCCGCTCCGAGTCGGAGTTCAAGCTTGTTTAAGGAGTCGCTGAATTAGTTCTTCGTGGAACGCGTTGCTCGCAGAATCCGCAACTTATCTAGCACAGGTAGGCTGAGATCAGCCCATTTCAAGTCCGACGTCGAACGTTGACGCATAGCCTTGTTCATTTCGTACGAGGGCAAGCACTAACTGGCTTCCGCTCATCCAGAAAATAGCGTCTCCCTTATTTTTCCGGGTGCGTGGCCCCCTTTTCGCATATGGTGGCTGTGCATAGACGAGATCCGAAATCGAGTCATCGAAGTAGAGTTGCGAGGTAAATTCATAGAACCGCGTATGTTTCGGATCCGTGCGGATTTTGAAGTGAATATGAGGAGTTCTGCCCGGATACCAGCCCGGATAAATTGTAATAAAACGCGCGCTGCCATTCGTATCCGTCACTTGAGAGCCGCGCAGAAATTTTTTCCCGATTGTATTAAAATTGCTATCCACAACGTCCGAGTATACCCCCTCGGCATCACAGTGCCAGATATCCACAATAGCGCCCTCGAGCGGCTTGCATTCGGTTTTATTTACTGAGGAAACACGAATTTCCAGCGCGAGCGGCAGTCCTTCTTTCATCGAACCATCGGAGGGGTCAGACCGGATATCTGCACGATCCAGACGCTCTTCAACAAAATAGGGACCTTCAGTCTGCTGTGGAGTGACGATGCAAGAAAGCATCCTTCCATCAACTTCCTTGGTGCCCGAGCCACGAGACGAGCACCCGGTGAACATAGTAATCCCCGTTGCCCCAAGCAGGGCTAGCATTTTTCGTCGACTTATCAGCCATTCCCGGTAATCATCAGCGCTCATGCTTCCTCCCATAAATTTCTGGTCAGCGGCAAACCGTCATCTTCGGTGGACTCCGCTGAAGCCTCGCGCTCGCCATACGGTATTATTTTCCGTCGAGCGGGATCAATACATATCCATTGTTAATAAACGGACTTACCTCGAGCTTTGAATTTTAGAGGCCATGAAATCAAAATAATTCAGGCTGCCAGGCGTAATTTATTCCGGGGTGCCATGGTTGTTAGCCAAGAGCCTGCTCAACAGGTTGTTTTTCACCGCTGGCCACTCATGCTGAAGTATTGAATAAACAACCGTATCACGGATTGAGCCATCAGGCATTCTTTGGTGGCTGCGTAAAATCCCGTCTTGTTTTGCCCCTAGTCTTTCGATCGAAATTCTGGAGATATGATTAAAATAATGTGTTCTGAATTCCACGGCGATAGCTTCTTTCTGCTCAAAGGCATGTTGAAGCAGCAATAGCTTGCTTTCGCTGTTCACACCGGTTTTACATACTGATTCTGCATACCAGGTGTAGCCCAGCATCGGTCTTTTGTTTATCTCGTCAACGTTATAAAAACGAGTTGTGCCAACAATTCCATTCGTTTTATTGAGCCGGACAGCAAATGCGATATTTCCTTTTTTTGCGTCTTCAACAGCATTAATCACGTAGCTTTCCATTTGCTCCGGTGAGGGTACTTTTGCATACCAGAGTTTCCAGAATTCTCCGTCCATCACCGCAGCCTTTAGCTGTCCGACGTGCTTAATCTCGAGAGGTTCAAGCGTTACAATCGCACCCTTCAACTCTATAGGTTCAAGCCAGCTCATTTCTTCTTGCGCTCATGCTGCTGCTATTTATATGGATAACAAGTATCAGGAATTTCGTCATCCCGGATTTGGTGTGGAATCCAGCTCAAATCAATAATGATATGCTTTGTACGCCGGATCAGAAATCACGTTGCATTGCGACGAGTCTTAAAACATTGGCTTCTTTTTGGCTGAGTTATAGCGTTTGACCCCACCCATAATTTCCGCTTTGGCTTCCTTGACGCCAACCCAGCCGTTTATTTTGACCCATTTGCCCGTTTCGAGGTCTTTGTAGTGGGCGAAGAAATGTGAAATTTGTGAGCGCACCAGCTCGGGTAAATCATCGTAGGATTTTTTTTTGCGGTAGAGACCGCACAGTTTGTCGATAGGTACGGCCAACACTTTGGCATCCTCACCGGCCTCGTCGGTCATTTTCAGCATACCCAGCGACCTGCACCGCACTACCACGCCGGAAATGAGCGGAACCGGCGAAATCACCAGCACATCCACCGGATCTCCGTCTTTCGACAGCGTGTGGGGAATATAGCCGTAGTTACACGGGTAGTGCATTGACGTGGACATGAAACGATCCACAAACATCGCACCGGTTTCCTTATCCACTTCGTACTTGATGGGGTCGGCGTTCATGGGTATTTCTATGATGACGTTGAAATCGCTGGGCACGTCACGGCCAGAATTTACCCGGTCGAGATTCATTTAAGTTCCTGTTCTTGGTGGCTGAAAAGAGGCTATTATAACTGTGAGTTCGAAGGATTAACCAATTTCTAGCCATGCGCATGTTGTTTAGTTTAACCATAGTGGCTGCAATCGCCTACGGTGCGCTGGCACTGGTGATATTCATTGCTCAACCGGGCCTTATCTATTACCCAGAACCCGGGCGAAATATTATCGCCGCGCCTGATTATGTGGGGCTTGCCTACGAGTCCGTGGAAATTTCCACCACCGACGGCGAAACCCTGCATGGCTGGTTTGTGCCGGCCCCTGCTGCGAAGGGAACGGTACTGTTCTTTCACGGTAACGCCGGTAACATTTCCCATCGCATGGAATATCTGCTGATGTTTCATCGCCTCGGTTACAACACGTTCATTTTTGATTACCGCGGCTACGGCCAGAGCAGCGGCTCGCCCTCGGAGTCCGGTACTTATCTCGACGCCCAGTCAGCATGGCGTTATCTCACCGAAACAAAAAATGTCCCGCCCGCCCGCATTGTGCTGTTTGGTGAGTCCCTCGGCGGCGCGGTGGCGGCATGGCTTGCGATGAACGAAAAGCCTGGGGCGTTGGTGCTGGCGTCGGTATTCACCTCGGTACCCGACATGGCGGCAAAAATTTATCCCTTTCTGCCGGTGCGTCTGCTGTCCCGTTTTGACTACAACACGATTGAGTATTTGCAGTCTGTTACTTGCCCGGTGTTTGTCGCTCATAGTTCGCAGGATGATATTGTGCCGTTCGCGCATGGCAGGGCGTTATATCAGGCAGCGCCGGAGCCGAAGCAGTTCCTGGAGTTGCAGGGTGGCCACAACAGTGGTTTCATTTTCATGCAGGAAGACTGGATGAAAGCGCTAGGGAAATTTATTGACACGAACTTAGGGAACCCCTGAACAAGTCCTCCGCGGAGCGCGTTGCTGTAAAATCGGGATGATCATAAGGCGCACAACGCAGGTCGTAGCTTAGTTCTCCGATGTCAAGGCGTGCAACGAAGTTACGGCTCATTTTGCCAACTGAGCGCAGGGACGGCGCTCCGTCGCCATCGCGCTTACGTGGGACTTGTTCAGGGGTTAATTGGACTTATCTCTATGATTTTCTTATAGGAAAGGATAGTCGGATTATGTTGGATGAATTGAATCTGCTTTGGAATAAGTCATGCTGGTGATAGCTCACCGCGGTGTCCACACCGAGGTTCCTGAGAACACCGTGGCGGCATTTGAAGCTGCGGTGGCGTTGGGCGTAAACGGTATCGAAACCGATGTGCGCATCAGTCTTGATGGGTTACCGGTGCTGATTCATGATCGGGTTATCGCATCGGGAGAAGCCGTGGTCGATCTCACCCGCAAAGAAATCGAACAGGTTGTAGGGCATGAGGTACCGACTCTGGATGAGGCGCTGGAGCACTTCTCCGGTATCTTGTGGAATATTGAGATCAAGACAATGAGGGCATTATCCTCGGTCATAAGAGTGCTCGAAAAGCATCAAGCCGGCCACCGCATTATCGTTACCTCCTTCCGTCACGACCTGGTTGCGATCTGCGCCTCATCCCTTCTGGTTAATTGCGGCCTGCTGGTGGCACACCGGCCGCAAACGCTAAATTCCTTTCTGACCGACTTTGACTGTGATGGCAATCCCCGGGTCAATCATATTGTGTGGGATTACGACGTTCTGGATGATAGCCTGTTGAAGCAGGCGGCTATGGACGGCTTTCGTAATTTTGTTTATGGTCCGATGACAAAAATGGAGCACGATTATTGCCGGGAACTCGGGGTGGATGGTGTGATTACTGACTATCCCCTCCTGGCGCAAAACGCGTAGTCTGTTCTAAGAAAAATAGAGTTTCAGGTTGGGAAAAGAAGTACGGAAGGAAGCCGGCGGTTGTCCCGGAAGTACAGCAGCTATTTGACGATTTTGATCCTCTGACCGGGAATCGGCTCGCCATCAGGATATTGGCCGTTGAGTAAGCGCAAGTAATTTTCAGCGTTTACCCCCAGGGGAGAATTCCGTGACAACTCGGCGTAACTTAAGCCTTTCCTGACAGTGATGGTTTTGATCTCAAGCGGTTTGATGGACTCTCGCTCCGCATCGGAAAGCGCACGAAAACTTTCAATCGCGCGGGAGATTGCTGCTTGGTAGCGCTCGAATGCGTCGGGAGAATCGCCTCTTCCCGCAAGAAGGTATGCCTTGTCGTTATGGTAGATTACGCCTGCCTTGAATGGTTCCCCATTCTGTGTGGTGGAGGTCACAACAGCGACAGGCAAGCCATTATTGGTCATCGATAAAATCTGATCGGAGGATTCAAGGCGAAAGCGTTCCCGGGCAAGATCAGCCGGGGAACCGCGGGGGGGGGTATCGAAAAGGCTCAATACTATTAGTGCGTCCCCGTCGGGACTCGTCGCCACAATTTCCTCGGGCTTATTGTGTATACGCCAATCGGGCGGAAACGCCAACATGAAGCCCATCTCCTTGTGTCGAAACGTATTTCCTCGCACGATTCCCTGGTTGACGGCATCGCCAAAAATCATGCCTTCGGTTTGACGCAGGAATTCCGCGCGGCGATCATCCGTGGCGCCCGGCTCGACGTATTGGTTCGCTTCGCCAACCACTTCCTGCAAGCGGGTGTCGTTGTCAGGGTGCGTGGCAAAAATGCCATGATAACGGCGCGGTTCGCGTCCTTCCTGCTTGGCGGCTTCAATATCAAACAACTCCTGATTTTTGAGTACGCCGATGACTTTGATCATCGCCTGCGGATCATAGCCGCTTCGCGCAAGATACTCGGCACCCAGGCGGTCCGCCTCCAGTTCATGGCTACGGCCGTAGCCCGAAAGGAGGGCACTCCCGGTAAGCCCCAGAAGACTTTGAAGACCTTGTGCCAATTGTCCACCCATTTGCGGCACAAATATGCTAGCCACCAGGCCGCCAATTGTGGCGGCGGCATTGGCGGCGGTGGCGGCGCTATATTGCTGTACGCTGTGTCGTGCCGTGACGTGACCAATCTCGTGCCCCAGCACAGCGGCTAGCTCGGCTTCGGAATTAAGATATGCCAGAATACCGCGCGTGACATAAATATAACCGCCGGGGAGCGCAAAGGCGTTTACCTGGGGGCTGTCGACGACAGTGAAATGATACTCAAGCTGTGGCCGGTGGCTCTTCTTCGCGAGTTTTTGTCCGACTTCATTAACATAATGCTGGAGGGCTGGTAGATCGTAACTGGCGTATTTCTTCTGAATTTCCGTGGCGGCCTGCCGCCCCTTGCTCATTTCGCCAGCTTCCGACATGAGCGTGAAATTCCGGTTTCCGGTAACCGGATTTACCGCGCAACCGGTAAATAAAAGCACCGTGCTGAGCGCAACGGTCAATTTAAGTGTGGATGAGATCCTCATGA
>JBDSSX010000136.1:0-9923 GCA_039928555.1 Nitrosospira sp.
TAGGTATGCATCTCGTCGATGACCACGAATTTCAGGTTCTCGAAGAACTGCGCCCACTTGGTGTGATGCGGCAGAATACCCTGATGCAGCATGTCGGGATTGGAGATGACGATATCCCCGTGCGTCCGCACCGCTTTGCGTGCATCCCCCGGCGTATCCCCATCGAAGGTATAAGCCCGCACGCCCAGATTGCCCGCTTGATTGAGCTCCAGCAATTCCGTGACCTGATCTTGGGCGAGTGCTTTGGTGGGAAAAAGGTAAAGCGCCTTTGAGTGCGCTTGCATCGCCGCCTGAATCACCGGCAGGTTATAGCAAAGCGTCTTGCCGGAGGCTGTAGGCGTGACGATGACAACGTGCTCGCCCTGGGTAATGCGATCCCATGCTTCGCGTTGATGGCTGTAGAGCTGAGTAATGCCCCGCTGCATCAACCCTTCCGCAATGCGCGTATCCAGATCCGCTGGAAATGCGGCGTAGCGCGCAGCCCGCGCGGGAATCAGGAGTTCGCCGGTGATGCGTTGCGCGTGGCGCCGCTTGAGCGCAGGTATCAGGCGGTTCACATCGCCCGGCTCTGCCCGGACAGCAGCATCACTCCGCTCCAACTCCACTAAATCATTCAAGTTCACTCCTGCTGCGGGATTTATGGCTAGGCCGGAATCAGGGACTGCGCTAACTAATTCCGACTTGTGCAATCTTACACGATACAGAACAATTGTTCTTGAATGGGGAATTTAACCAAAACGGCGCGTACCGTCAACCAGATTAGCAAGGGTACGGAAGTCTACCGTTCCAGGAAGATCCACGAATAGCTCACCAACCTAACCCGAATGTTTCATAAATTGACGCGCGCCCTCGCTGGTCTTTTGTTTCGTATGGAAATTTTGTTCAGTCGGGCGTATGAATAACTACGCCACTCTTTCACAAAATCCTGCGCAATCATCACGCGAATTTATGAAACATACGGGCTAAAAGAAATAATTGATGGAGAAAACTCCTTCATTGTTATGATCATAGCGATTCAATTCCACCCGTAGATCAAGATCCTGTGACAGTGCATAGCGGGTTATGAATTGAGAAGTGAAAAACCGCTTGCTATCACCCAGGAAAAAAACCTGATAACTGCCCGCAAGTTTGATTCTCAAATTTTTAGTTATGTCGTAGTACGTGCCCACTTCAATATCGCCACCCAAACGATAATTTTGTTTCAAATGATCGGAAAACTCCGTTTTTACATCAACAAAGGAAAATAACAGTAGAGACGAGAGAGAATCTGGCCGATAGGAAACACCCCTCCCATAAGTGGCTTTGACGGAATTACAATAGTTACAGTTGCGGTCTCTAAGCGTATCGATCTCCAGGTCTAGACGCCAGGAAGTTTTGGCGAACAAGGGGTCATAGGGATTCATCGACGTTATAGAAAGAATTCTGGCCCGATCTAGTCTTATTCGCTCGGATTCCACGTAATAACGGAAATTGAAATCCATGAAGATGATTTCCGAGTTTTTATCATACCCCACATCTTTAGCCATCAAATCGTGGTAGGCCGGACGATAGGCTAATTCCAGGAAAGGCTCATGCGCATTGTGTCCCATCCCTAAACGAAATCGATCTGTGCCGTGGCCGAGATCGGGCCGGCTGGAAAAGCGAGTGATTTCACCATTTGCATCGTCGGTATTTTGCAGACGGCTTCTAGCCAGCAAAACTGAACGCGGTATCTTGATTTCTTTGTCGCTCTTCTCTTGCATGCTTTGATATTGCAAATAGTCCATATAAGCATTCAACACGAGTGCTTGTGATCGAGTGGAAAGGCTTCCAAAGGTAGTACTTTCCGGGGAAATTTTCCCTTTAATCAGTTTTTGTAATATCGTCTTCTCGGCCTTGACCATCTTAAGGCGCTTTTCATTCATCAGGGTGAGCACCGCGGGCCGGTACACGATTTTTTTTACTAGATCTTCTTGCGCCATCACGGCTTTTACCGTATCGGTCGGGATCACACTAAAGAAAAACGAGTCTTTCAGCCGCAGATTCGGATTGGCAATCTCCAACAGGGAAAGCACATGGTAAGAGCAGTTTTCCTGGAAATAATAATAATCAAAATATGTCCCACCTAATTCCCATAAGTGCAGAAGCATCATATTCAACTGGTCATCGGTAAACTTGAGCTCATATTCCCAGAGATCCCGGCTTTCCCAATTGTTGTATTCCTGCACTTTAGTGTAATAAGGGAAAATTGCGAAGCGGCCTTCGAATGACCCTATCAAACCTTTTACCGCATATAAAAACGCATTGTCGGTATCTGGAACCGCAGCATAATTTGCACCATAGTTCATTAAATTATTGCTGCTACCCATTCTCCGGCTATCGATCCGTATGAGGGTATGACCAAACATGGATGCCGGGTTGTTCATGAAATACGATGCAAATACTAATGTCACCCCGGCCGGATCTAAAGCTTTCATCCAGCGGTCGAGTCGATCACATGTTTGTATTTCCAGCCGGGAGTCGAATGCTAATTGCTGATTTAACCATTTGAATCGGGCGGGAAAGTTACACTGTGGATGCTCCTTGCCTTCCGAAACCCCGGCTGCCGGGACAAAGAAGCTGGCAAGCGTCGCGGCGAGTTCTGCCTCGGGATCCGTTTTGCCTTGGGGGGAATTAAAGAACTCCATTCCATCGGCTTCACTAATCATGCCACCTAGAAGTCGCGTGTCGTACTTTAAAAGCAGGTGCCAAACTCGCTCATGGGCGAGTTTTCTTTGCTTGGCTTGCTGTTGCAGTTCAGCCAAATAGCTGACAACGTCTTGCTGTTTGGAATGGACAGTTACAGGAGTTAAGCAAAGACTGAAAAGTAACCCAATGACAAAACAGATATGCCGCACAGCGGAGTTATGGGAGTGGCAACGATATAGAGACGAAACGGGTATAGGTCACCCTATACCCGTCTGTCATTTCTTAATTTGCTGCGGCTTGCTTGATGTTACACGAACTTGCAAGTGTGGGATGACGAGTTAATTGATTTTCAAGCTGACTCAGTAATTCAGTTGAAGTTGTTTGATCACTCGCTACCAAGCTATCAAATTTGGCCTGAACCATCGCGCCAAATTCTTGATGGTTTCCCGCGGGACACTGATACAAGCTGGCCAGGGTATATAGGTTTTCCCCTTTACCTTGCGCCATCTCTTTAACCAGACTCGTGTAATTCTCCTGCGCAAATACCTCTCGTTCTTTACTCTTTTTTATTAATCCATGGTCACCGCAATTTAAAGTTCCGGATGTAATTCCGAAAGTTTGGTTTCCTAATGTTCCATTGGTTGTTGCGGCAAAAACCTGCGATGCACCTGGTTTTGATCCCATGAGCTCTGACCCTAGTCCACAACCTGCTGCGCCATATCCAGCGGCAAAAACGGATATGGGAAGTAAAAATAGAGAAGCTGCTGCTGCAATCCGGCTATATCGTCCCATGATTCTCTCTCCATATAGAAGTTACTATCGTCGTAGAAGTTACTATCGTCGTTATATTTAGATCATCGATAGTGTTTAAAGTACCAAATTTAAAAAATCAAGAAAATGGTCCAGGAAAAATAAATGGCCTTCTCCACTAGACAAAATGAATGTACTGAAAGCCTCTCAGATTGTCAAACTTATATTGCGTTTTAGTAAGTTATACGAGTTCTGACCGCTACAGCCAGCCCCAAACACCTGGTTGATCAAGAATTCTCCTAAGGGAAACACTTAGGAAAAAATCAGGGTTTCCCCAATATACTCAGGGTATCCACTCAAGTAGTATGAAATTACTCTCACTCAATTTGGATTGCCGCCATGAAAACAAAATTTGGAAATGGCCTTGCAGCGTTGTCCATGATTGGTGCCTTGGTCTCGACAAGCTCATCGGTCGTCGCGGCCCAGCCAATCGACACCCCGGAAATTCGCACTGCCGCTCAGAATGCCGCCACTCGCGGCGACCATGAGTCCATTGCAAAATACTATGAGAATACCGCTGCGCAGATGCAGGCAAAGTTAACGGAGCAAAAAGAGCTGCTGGAGCAATATGAAAACAAGAGTTATCTCTATGGCCGGCAAGCTCAAGACCTCCAATCGCACACCTCGGCCCTGATCCGTGATTATGAGAAAAGCGTGGAAGCAAGCATAAACATAGCCACCCTGCATCGGCAAATGGCTGCCAAGCTCAATCAAAATCACGCGACCAGCACTCAGCTACCTGAGTCCGCAACCGGGTTGTAACAATCTCCCGATTCTTTTAAAAAGAGTCGTCTCAGGAAACGGATCGCAAGGCAGGTTAAGCCGATAGCGGTGGATGCAACGCAGCTTGGCGTGCGATTCTTCCGTTTCTTGAGCTGACCCCGAATTACTTTTCCGCACTGCCGCAACCCCGCGTACCCGTTGCGTTACCACATCCGGCATGGCCGGTACGGTATGGTTCGTTTTTTCCCCTGTCCCTGTTCCCGTCTGGCGCTCGCATCTCGCTTAAGCTTTACATCCTAAAATCCCAGCACGCGCGGGAGTCAACCAGTACCCCATTGCTTCATTGACAAGGCATTACCATGAACGACAATTGCCGGGATATGCACCAGCGATAATTCCACGTATACAAAATATGATAAGTTATTGACCTTGCGTGTATTATCGCCATTTCTTGAAATAAGAATTACGTTTTGTTTGGCTGTGCCCACCGAAAAGATGGCATCATAAGCAATTGAACTTAAAGGCCGCTGTATATTAGCGCTCTCTTATTTTTACCTTTCCGATGAGATGAGCATTATCCGAAGTGCCGCGCAGCATGGCAATCCAGTTATTTCAGGTTATTTGCTATCAATAGATCATGAAATACTTGGGGTACCTCCAGGAGAATGATCCTTTTTACGGATATCTCCGTTACGATATCTTGCCGATATTGGATGCGGATGTGCAAGCTCCCCGCTTCCGTGTATACCAGCTTCCGGCTTCCCATGCTGTCTACCTCTACGAAGACCAACACAGCCAGACACGGATTATCGGCAAATTCTTTGGCGGTGGCTCAGGTCATTCCTTAGAGGCTGGTTTTCATCACATGGAACGAGAATTCAATAATCTGAATCATCTGCGCAGCATCGGTTTTACCGGCTACCCCCATTACGTCGTACGGCCACTTGGCCGAAATACCAGCCTCAATAATGTACTGATCGAGGAATACTGCCATGGTAAGCCGTTTGCGAACTTCATCGTTAAAGCGATCCATCAAGGTGCGCGGGACGCTCTTTTTCAGAAACTTACCGCGCTTGCCTATTTTCTTGCCCGCGTGCATAACCGTACAGCCAGCGACAACACGGTAGACTTTAACAAGGATTGTAATTATTTCGACCGGATTATGAGACAGCTGACCGGCGCCGGACGCACCGGATGGGAAGAAACTCAGGCCTTTTACCAGATCAAGGATCAATGGCGAGCGAAAGCATGCATGTGGGACGACCGCCAAGTCCTGGTACATAGCGATGTCACGCCGGCCAACATCCTCTTTGGCGACGGTTTGTGGGTGATCGTCATTGATCTCGAGCGGCTGAAATTGGCAGACAGAGTGTTCGATCTGGGCAGGGTGGTTGGCGAACTCCAACACTTCTTCATGCAGCTAGCCGGCGATAAATGGCTGGCGGAGCCGTTTATCGGACACTTCCTTTGGGAATATGCGTGTCACTTCCCCGATCGGGATGCGGCTTTCGCTGCCATTACCCGGCGCATACCATTTTATGCGGGCCTCACCCTCCTGCGTATTGCGCGTAACACCTGGATCGGTGAAGGATATAGCCGCCAGTTAGTGCACGAAGCCCGAGAAACATTAAGATAAAACGATCATGACGATAAAAGGTATCTTATTCGACCTCTACGGCACACTGATCGACATCGAAACCGACGAGTCCATGGAGGAGATCTATCGCGCCATCGCGCATTATCTGACTTACCATGGCGTATATTTGCATCGCTGGGAGGTACGGGGCCGCTACTATCAAATAATGAATCAGCAGAAAGAAGCGAGTCGCGAGGATCATCCTGAAATCGATGTAGAAGCCATATGGAATGAATTCCTCATGCGGGAAGGCATCAAGTCGAGCCTTGATCGCGCACAGCAGGCCAAGGTTATCGCCCACATTTACCGTGGAGTTTCCCGAAATCGGCTTCAGCTCTATCCCGGCGTCAAACGGGTATTGAATGAATTTCAAATGAGATACCGCTTGGCGCTCATCTCGGATGCCCAGTCCTGTTACGCACTGCCGGAAATTCAGGCTGTCGGGTTGGGAAACTATTTCGAATCTATCGTCATCTCCAGTCACTACGGTTTTAGAAAGCCCGATTCCCGTCTTTTTCAAAAAGCACTCGACAACATGAAGCTTGAACCAACGGAGGTCATCTGGGTGGGAAACGACATGTTCCGGGATATTTACGGGGCACAAGCGCTCGGCATAAAAAATATTTTTATCGATTCCAACCAGGGCGCCAAGTCTTATAAAGATGTATCGCCGGACTATCGAGCCCAGCAATTCGAAGACGTACTTAAGGGTGTTGCGGCGTTGGGGTAGAAGGCTATCGATAGTCCGGTCGCTGCCGACCCCAATCCAATATGAAGCATCGGATTTTTCTCAGAACATAATCCCCAGCCAATCCGATTTTATATACGCATCCTGTTCTTTCGCATAGGGGGTTCATGCTCCTCATTCCGGTGTTTTTCCCTGTTTCTCCCATGTTGAGTAGCACTCCAGCCCGCAGAAATGCAGCACATAATCGACGGCCTCTCCGTTGGTGGCTTCGGATACAGGAATCTCCTTGAAGCACACGTTACAGAGAACCAGGTTCGGATCAGAAGGTATTGCTGGCTCACGCATCTTAAATCTCCTTTTAGTTTTCCCATGTCTAACAGCCTGTCCGACTTATCATAAATTTTGCCTGCAACCCTGCATCGCCGGGAAAGTTTGCTCGTGTCTTACCTATATGGAGAGGAAGGTACATCAAACGGGCAGCTTCGAGCCCCATGCCATCCAGTGTATCAAGGCTGTAGTTGCCGGTCAGCTGTTAGTTCCGAGATTGATCGAAGTACCCCGTGCGCAGAGGCGCAGGTTACGGCGGTTACGATGGCGGTAATCAGGTGTCTGAGTTTCATAATAAGCAAGCCCCTTCGATCAATGCTGACTCTTACGGGTTACGGCGCCGATCAGCTCGAGTCCAGCCAGCATCAGCGCAAAGCTTTCGGGCTCCGGAACGGCGCTGATCATACCCGGGGAGCCTATTTCTGCGCCTTATCGTAGGTCGGATTAGCAAAACGTAATCCGACAGACTTGATCTGTCAGTCCCGTAATAATTTCACTTCGGTGATCCATACCCACCTGTCGGCTCCTGTCCGCTGCCGTCCTCGTCGGATTACGCTTTGCTATCCGACCTACTTCTATCTCTATCAGGTCAAAGATATCCGGAATTTTCATTTCAGAACGATCCGCTATGCGCGCCAGCGCACCGACGGTCATTTTTCTCATCGATAGCATAATCACATACATTTCACATGTATCAGAATCAACAGGTCATATCACCGCGCGACGAGCCGTCGCGCGGCTCAAACGCATTGGCTCCGAAACCGAAAAAGGAGACTGCCATGATACGCATCGCCCTACTTGCGCTCGGCGCAATGATTACGGGCAATGCTTTTGCGGTTCATCCGGCGGCGAGCAATGAGGCTGGTCAGATTTGTCCTGACGGCGCTGTCTCAGTCGCACCCTGCGAAAAAGACAAAGTGGTCAAGTTGCGAAATCCGGCCGGGCACCCCGTCCGGCTTGCTGCCGTCGATACGCAAGATAAACCGCGCTGCGCTGCGGATGGCGTGTGCAACCTGGCCGTGTGCAGCGCAAAACAAGACCCGGACTGCCCCGAGGATCTGCCCCCCCGGCGCGGGTGCCGTCCCCGTGACCCCTACCACTTCGATTTCCCTTGAAACAGTCGATTGCACGGACACGCAGGCTGTGGACATCAGTGCCGTGGCCTGGAACCTCGTGGACGACTGGACCAATTTCGAGCGTACGATCGAGTCGGCCACGGGTTTCAACCTCGGCAATTGCATTCGTGGTCGATTCAGAGACAACGCCCGTGTGATCTGTGAGCAACAGACCAACTGCAACAACAACGGTCGCTGCGTGCTGGGTCGATCTTCGCCTCTTAACAAGACCACCCGCATCTTCGGCACCTTTTTCAATAATATCGCCAACGCCTCGGCGCCCGACCGGCGCGCCTGCTACGCGGCTCTGCTGATGCACGAGTTCTCGCACTCCTGTGATCGCGTCTTCGAGCAGCCGCGCGCCGAAGCCCGTGAGGCAGCCGCATTTACTTATTGGCGGACACGCTTTCCCGGAACGTCAGGCTGGACCAGAACGGGCACCAACGGAACAGGTTGCGGCTTGGATTAATATCTATGGGGCGAAGGCAGTCTACCCGGCGCAATTTCATGTTGACGTCTTTGCGTAAATAAAAAATTCGTACGTGCCTCCGCTGACGAAATAGCTTTTGAACCCGGATAACCCATTAGGACGCGAGATGATGGCGAGGCAGGTTGCGAAACAGTTTTGCCGGTTGGGAGAAATCCATAGCGTGGTCATGGACGCCGCACCAGCCGCAAAAACGGCGGCGAAAATGGCCGCAAACTGACCGCCAGCACTCGGGTAGGCTCGGAGAGCCGCCGAATGGATTTATCTGGGTTGATATGCCTCTTATGTGCGCTGGCGAGCAGAACGTAAATACACGAAAGGGGAGAATTGATAATAAGCAAACGTAATTGAAGCGATGTTTTATGTGATGTCAGACAACCAATCTAATTAAGGAGGCGTTATGAACAACATTATCTGGTGGGTAGGTTTTATTGTTATCCTCCTCGCTGTTTTGAGTTTCGTCGGATTGCGCTAAAATCCTGACCCGGCACGTAGGCTTTCTGTGGGATGGGGTGAGGTTATTACGTTATCTCATTCCCCTGCATTTGTGCTGCGCGCTGCTACGCTAGCCCGTTTGCACCTTTCAACAGGCTCGTAATCCAAAAACATAAGGCCCTGAGTTTGGAAGCACAGGGGCAACGGGCTATGTGAGTCGCCCACCGGTTTTTGAATCCATCCCCGGATAACAGAGAATCAATGCCCCCCTCCCCCGATCCTCCCAAGCATTTCTCCATGATACGCGGGTTCCAGCTGGCGGATTTCTTTACGCTGGGCAACGCGGGCTGCGGGGTGGCTGCTGTGTTATTCGCCATGCTTTATATTGACAGCAAGTCGACCACTCACTTCTTCAGTTCGGCCAGCATGATGGCGGCGGCGTTTATATTTGACGTGCTTGACGGACGTATCGCGCGATGGCGACATCAGCATTCGGCGCTCGGGCGGGAACTGGACTCTCTGGCGGACATCCTCTCGTTCGGCATCGCCCCCGCAGCCCTCGGTTTCGCTGCCGGATTGCGCGGCGGTTGGGATTGGGTAGCGCTGATTTACTTTGTATGTTGTGGGGTAAGCCGGTTGGCGCGATTCAATATCACTGCGGAAAGTCTCTCGGCGGGAGCCGACAAGGTTGCCTACTTCGAGGGCACGCCGATTCCCACCAGCATTGTTCTCACCGCCGTGCTGGTGCTGGCCGCCTGGACGGAACGTCTTGGCGAGAATCTTTACTGGGGAGTATGGACAATTGGACCTTGGGAATTGCATCCCCTGGCTCTATTGTTCGTATTGTCCGGAACCCTGATGATTAGTAAAACGCTGCGCATCCCTAAAATTTAGCTGGATTCGGTAGTGCCGTAGATCGGCTTAGCAAAGCGTAACCCGACAGATCTCAATTTACGCCAGCTTTCCTGTCAGCGCGGTAAAGATTAATATTCCGCGATTCACGCTCGCCTGCAGGTCTCTTACTGATACTGGCCT
>JBDSSX010000137.1:0-2055 GCA_039928555.1 Nitrosospira sp.
ATTTCTGGCTGCCGGAATAAATTGCGTCGATCTTCCACTCGTCAACCTTGAGGGGAGAACCGCCCAGCGAGGTGACGGTATCCACAATGGTGAGGCAATTATGGCGATGCGCGATTTCGCACAGTAATTTTGCATCCGACAGCGCGCCGGTGGATGTTTCGGCATGAACGAACGCAACGATCTTCGCGTCGGGATTCTGTTTCAATGCGTCTTCCACCTTTTGCGGATCAACCGGGGCTCCCCACTTGTCCTCCACCACCACTGCGATACCGCCGCAGCGTTGCACGTTCTCGATCATGCGCCCGCCAAATACGCCGTTGCGGCACACAATCACTTTATCTCCCGGGTTGACCATGTTGACGAAACACATTTCCATCCCGACCGAGCCCGGACCGGAAACCGGGAAGGTCAGCAAATTAGAGGTCTGAAAGGTATAACGCAGCAGGCTCTTCAATTCTTCCATCATATCCGTGAATACCGGATCAAGATGACCCAGCGTCGGGCGAGCCATGGCGGATAATACGCGCGGATGGGTATCCGACGGTCCCGGCCCCATCAAAACACGTTGCGGGGGATAAAACGTACCGATTTTTTTAGTGGGGTAGAACTTGTTGGCGGTCATGAATGATCCTGAATGTAATAATGGACTGAATTAATTGAAGAGAGAGTTTCAATTTTATCAAGTGATGGGAGATTTTGCTATCGGCAAATGAAGTATCGGCAAATGAAGCCAGACCGGCATCTGATTTCATGCTTCGGTACCGTTGGGTTATGAGCAAAGATCGGCTGTAGAGTTACTGGCCGCTGTCTGCAAGCCTGATGTTTTGCAACTTCACCAAGCCGTCTTGTTTATATAGAAGTTTCAAGATATGAGCTACATTAAAAGTGTATGACATAAAATGAAAAGGTGGCGTATTCTTGATGGTCGATATGCGGTATTGCCAAGGATCATCTTTCGGTTTGGTGCTAATGGCCTGTAGCCATCGTGAAGGAGGAGTGTTTTTTGACTAAGAGACCTGGCCTTACCAGCAACTTGCTCAGCGTGCTCGTCATTAGCCTGCTAATCACCGGTAGTCTGTGGGTGATCGAGCCCTTTTTGCCTGCGGCGATCTGGGCGACCATGATAGTCGTGGCGACGTGGCCGATCATGATTATGGTGCAGCGGCGCCTGGGTGGACGGCGGGGTCCGGCGGTGGCGGTAATGGTATTGGCCATGACAGTGATTATTGGACTGCCTTTAGCCATGGCGATCAGCACGATCATTGATAATGCCGTCAACTTGGCCAATCTGGCAAGAAACTTGCCGAACTATCATTTGCCGGTTCCACCAGACTGGTTGCGTGGCATTCCGCTAGTGGGCGACCGGCTCTGGAATGAATGGCAAGCCATCTCGAATGCGGGCGCCGCCAGCCTTACCGACAAAATCCAGCCTTATGCCAGCAGAATTGCCAACTGGGCGCTAAGCCAGATGAATAGTGTAGCCATGCTGTTTATTCACCTGCTACTCACTTTAGTAATTTCTGCTATTTTTTATGCCCGAGGTGAAGTGGCGGTTGCCGGCGTCAGTCGCTTTGCCAGACGTTTGGCCGGTCCGCGCGGCGAGGATGCGGTTCAACTCGCTGGTCAATCCATTCGCGCCGTCGCACTAGGTATCGTTTTCACCGCCATTGCCCAGTCGGCACTGGGTGGCTTCGGTCTATGGATTGCAGGGGTGCCGTTTGCTGGTGTGCTGACCGCCATTATGCTGTTTTTTTGCATTATCCAGATCGGCCCGGGCATACCATTACTGGGTGGGGTTATCTGGCTGTTTTATCAAGGCGATCAAACGTGGGGTTTCATACTGCTTGTGTGGGCCATTCTTGTCGGCTTGATGGACAATGTCTTGCGTCCCGTCTTGATCAGACGCGGCGCCAATTTGCCGATACTTCTGATTCTGGTAGGCGTGCTGGGTGGCATACTTACCTTCGGCATTATTGGCCTGTTTATTGGTCCGGTCATTCTTGCGGTAACCTACACGCTGACGAATGCCTGGATTGCTGATGGAGAGGCGAAGGA
>JBDSSX010000138.1:0-2787 GCA_039928555.1 Nitrosospira sp.
TGCTGGATAACATGGCGAACAGATATACCAAGGGTGAGTTGAAAGCCGTTATCAAGTAAACAAAACACGTCACCGAGCCAGGCTGTATTTCATCCCCGGACTAGAGCGGGTGAGAGGAGCCTGGATAAAAAAAAGGCGGTCAACATTGACCGCCTTTTTTGCCAAAAATACAAGCCTGCCAGTGGACAAGCCGCGTGCCTTTTATTGACAAGCCGCACGGCTCACGCATCATCTACCAGAATGGATCATTTCTACGAAAATACTTCCAGGCCCGATTCAGTTCCTGTTTTTTGATCAGTGCCCGGCTCACACTCCAACCCCGGATGATGCCGACTGCTTCATGCTCATCATTTTCATCGGTGGCGATAGGTACTTCGCTCAGCAACCGTTCGGCAATGGCAGTGTCATTCATGGCGCCCAGAATATCTTGAAGCGCAGATAAAGACTGAATGTAACGTTTCATTTCCTTATGCGGATAGAACCCGGCAAAGAACTCGGCGGCGTAGCGTTGTTTCTTGGCGACAATGCGTAGCGCGTGCAATTCCGGCACACTGAGATTCGCCAGTTTCCCGCCATATTTCTTCAATTGACGATGGCGATGCGTCAGCAGCGTTCCAGCGAATTCTTTCACTGTCACGCCAGATCCGGTTCCAGCCGGATCGCCCGATACCGGCAAATCCGGCTGGGCAAGCCAGGGTTCCGCGCATAACCACGCACCCAGCCTCAACATCAATTCCGTATAATGCCTGGATTCCACAGCATTGCGCGCAGCATCATTGTGGTGACGGCGCAGTTGCTCACACTTTTCCCGTAGCGCCAACATACCCGGATGACCGGAAAAGGCGGGGTAAACCGTAGCCAACGTTTCCGTGACGAATACGTCCCAATCCCGCGCCGGGCCAAATTGCCCGGCCAGCCACTTCAATTCCTGTGCTATCGGGGTAAATGCCGCCTTGGAAAACGCCTTGGGAAAAATACTCAAGGCCGAACGTTGCCGGCGCAAGGCAACACGCATTTGGTGCAGATATTCAATGTCGCATCCTTTCAGCATGCCTCCTTCGTTGCTATGCAAATGACCCAGGCAATTCCACGTTATCGCTTGGAATGCCTCACTGACGTCCATTTCAGCCGCAAGTTGAACCGGCAGGGCCTTGCGCGGCGGAGATTCCGAGCCGGAGGCAAGTGTATAGCCACGCTCCGCCTTACTGATATTTTCCAGCTTGAAGGGGATACTTTGCAGCAGGTCCCGCGCAAGCTGAAATAATGACAACGGACTTCCCGATTTCAATTCCAGTTCGATTTCGCAAATTGGGGCGCTGGCGTCGCCGGCGGCAATCTCTCCCCGATCGAGACAAAGCTCCACTTCACTGCCATCAGGCAGACGCAGGGTTCGCGTACTACGGTTAAATACAGTAGTAAACAACGGACGCAATTGCTCGCGCAGGCTGGCGGTGCTGAACAGTCCAATAAGCGATGGATCGGAAACTTTGGTGAAATCAGGCTGCGCTTTCAGCACCGGCGCTTCCCACTCATCACGCTGATGCAATCCCGCCGCGGCGCTACCCCCACCTTTAATGGTTTGCACCCACTGTTTGCGCTCACGGCGCAACCGGAATGCGACGCCATTCCGCCTGAGAGCAAAATCAGGCGTATCGTAGTAGACGCTGTAAACTTTTCGCGTGATGGAATTTGAGCTACTTAACGATCTCAGCAATGGATTGCGCTGCAAGCGGGCGATAGCGTCCGGCGGCAAACGCAATTTGAGTTCGATCTCGACAGTCATTATCTTAGCTGTCATGGACGTCACCGCTAGACCTCGGTCTGCTTCGCCGCCGCCAGCTCCGCAAGCAGCGCCGCTTGAGCGCAGAATTTTTGGCTTGTTCGGGCAGACCTGAGACGATAGTTACCGTCGCCATTCATTTCCCATGCCTGTGTGTTGTCCTTGAGGTAGATATTCAAACCTTCGACGAGCACACGCTTTTTCAGTTTGGGCTCCAGAACAGGAAAACATATTTCAATACGGCGAAAAAAGTTCCGATCCATCCAGTCAGCGCTGGAGAGATACGTGGTGTGAGCGCCGCCACTGCGGAAATAGAAAATTCGGGTGTGCTCAAGGAAGCGTCCAATTATCGAACGTACGCGGATGTTTTCCGATAATCCCGCGATACCGGGGCGCAGGGCACACACGCCGCGAACGATGAGATCTATTTTCACTCCCGCACCTGAAGCGACATAGAGCGCTTTAATGATTTCCGGCTCAAGTAACGCATTCATTTTGGCGATAATGCGCGTGGGTTTTCCCGCTTTGGCGTTTTGCACCTCTTTATCGATAGCCGTCAGCATCTGGCTGTGAAAACTGAACGGAGATTGCCAAAGATGCCTTAATTTTCCCGCTTTGCCGAGGCCGGTGAGCTGCATGAAGACTTCATTCACATCGGCGCAGACTTCTTCGTTGCAGGTAAACAAGCCGAAATCGGTATAGAACCGGGCAGTACTGGGATGGTAATTACCCGTACCCACATGGACATAACGCCGTAGTTTGCCATCTTCGCGCCGTACCACCATCGCCATCTTGGCGTGGGTTTTGTGACCCACCACGCCATACACCACATGTGCGCCAACCTCCTCCAGACGGCTGGCCCAGTTTATGTTGGCCTCCTCATCGAAACGCGCCAGCAATTCCACCACTACCGTGACCTCCTTGCCGCTACTCGCCGCGGCGATAAGCGCGGTCATTACCAACGAATCCGTTCCCGTACGGTATACGGTCTGCTTGATTGCCACCAC
>JBDSSX010000139.1:0-6789 GCA_039928555.1 Nitrosospira sp.
TGGCGCGCAAGCTGGGCGAATCCTGGCGGATTGGGGCGCTGACTTCCTCGTCGTTCAAGGCACCCACATTCAATGATCTCTACTTTCCCATGACTTTCGGGTTCGGGGGTAATCCAAACCTCTTGCCCGAACGTGGCCGGATGCACGAGGCGTTTGTGTCATATGACGCGGGTGGTGCAAGCTATCGTATTGGGTATTTTATCAATACCATCAAGGACGCCATTGTTGTCAACAGGATATTTTCACAGGTGGAGAATATCTCCGAAGCCCGGATTGATGGGTTTGAATTTACGGGGGTCCAGCCGATCGGCAAGAAGTGGACGATACGGACGAATGTGACTATCCAGAACCCCCGTAATCAACAGCTCAACACAATTCTTCCCCGCAGATCCAGGGAATTCGGTACCGTAGTCATGCGGTACGCATCCGGAAATTTTTCAGCGGAGGCAATAGCAAGGGGCGAGGGTGAGCGGTATGATGACAACGAAAATCTTCACAAGCTGCCGGCTATGGTCATCGCGGGCTTTAGCGCATCGTACAAGCTCCGGCAAGGTCCAACTCTGCGAGTCCAGATCGATAATCTTCTCGACAAGAAGTACCAGCCGGCGGTCGGGTTCAGGGGAATTCCCCGAACGGTCTGGGCAAGTATTACATACACTTTCTGACCGTCGTGGCTGCCGTAACATGATCAGGGATCTCAATTGGAGTGGTGACTGACGGAAACCGCGACTCTCAAATTGCATCCTCCGGCAACTCCACGCATTGCCTAGTCACGCTCACGCTGCTAAAGTCCGCTGGTTTCCGGTTTTATCTTTCCATTCACGCAAGATCCCTAAGCCATGAACAGCCGCCAGCTATACTCGCGCCTGATGAAATATATTGTGCCTTATTGGGAGGTGTTAGTACTCTCGCTGATGGGTATGATTGCGATGGCGACCACCGCGCCGATGATGGCCGCATTGACAGTGCAGTTGCTGGACGGCGCTTTTGTCAATAAAGACATGGAATCGATGCAGCTTGTTCTGTTGGCGATCATTGTGTTGTTTGCGGCACGCGGGGTGGCAGGCTATATCAGCACCTATGCGATCAATTGGGTAAGCAGCAAACTGGTGGTGGATTTGCGGGGGGAGATGTTTGATAAATTATTGATACTGCCTTCCGGTTATTACGCCGGCCAGCCCGGCGGCAGCCTCGTTTCCATACTCACGTCCGATATTAACCAGCTGGCTCGTGCCGTCATCGACGTAAGTACCGTGATGGTGAGGGACACGTTTACCGTTATCGGATTGCTGGTATGGATGCTTTATCTCAACTGGGAACTTTCAGTGCTGGCTTTATTGATGATATCCGTGATCTTGCTGATCATGCGGTCCGTCGACGAGCGGCTGCAAAGTGTGGAACGGGAAGCCCAGCAAACGGTGGATAACATCACGCGGGTGTTAAAGGAGTCCATTGAAAACCATAGGGTGGTCAGTCTTTACGGCGGTCAGCGGTACGAAACCCATCGTATGGGAGAGGAGGCAAGCCGGGTGCACGGTTTCACCATGAGGCAGGTTGCCATTGCGGCCTTCTGCGTTCCGCTGGTGCAACTGACCACCGCCGTTGGGCTGGTAGTCATATTATATTTTGCGACTCAGCAAGCTTCCGCCAATGAAACCACGGTAGGCGGTTTTGCGTCCATCATCGTGGCCATCCTGATGCTGAGCGCGCCGCTGAAGCGCGTTACCGGTGTAAAAGAGTTTCTACGCCATGGACTGACTGCGGCTGAAAGCATATTTTCGCTCCTGGATCAGGAGACCGAGCTGGATACGGGAGTGGATGCGGGAACAGTTACCATCGATCGTGCACGCGGGGAACTGCGATTTGAGCAGGCCAGCTTTTGCCGTGGTTCCGTAAGTTCCGGGATAAGCCCCGGAGCAGGTGCAGTACTGGATATTACGCTGACCCTACAACCAGGGGAGACGGTGGCAGTGGTGGGCCTCTCCGAGCGCGACAAGGCCACCCTCGTGAATCTGGTGCCGCGTTTCATTCGTCCCACAGCGGGGAGAGTTCTGCTGGATGGCCATGATCTGGCAAGCCTCAGGTTAACCAGTCTACGCGCCAATATCGCGTTGGTTTCCGAAGGCGCAACGCTATTCAATGATACGGTGGCGGCCAACATCGCTTATGGCGCCATGGGCCGTGAAACAGAATCCAGGATCACCGCTGCGGCGCAGGCCGCTCACGCAATGGAATTCATTCGGGAAATGCCGCAGGGATTGCAAACCATAGTAGGGGAACAAGGCGTAAAACTTTCCGGCGGGCAACGGCTGCGTGTCGCCATTGCCCGGGCATTGCTGAGAGATTCGCCTATCCTGATTATGGACGAGACGCTTCAGACGTTGGACTTCGAAACCAACCATCATGTGCAGGCGGCATTGGAAACCCTTATGCAAGGACGCACCACGCTCGTCATAGCGCATCGTTTATCCACTGTGGAAAGAGCGGATCGTATTGTAGTGCTGCAGAAAGGACGCATTACCGAAATCGGCAGTCACCGGGAGTTACTTGCAAAAGCAGGCGCTTACGCCAAGCTTGCCCGGACCTTTGTTTCAACCCCGGCTTGATTTTAACCGAAGGGCAGGTGCTCTATAGATTTCGGCTAAGACAGGCAGGCTGCCGCGAGCAGCGAATGGTGGCGAGTGAGGCAGAACTGGGGAAACTGAGAAACCCGGTGGTATTTTAGTGATGACTCAGTGGCTCGATTCGTTGCTTGTATTCCGGCACCCATCTTGCCAACTTCTGTTTGACTTCCTCATCGCTTAATACCGGGTGTTCATTCAGCCATGCTACGAGATGCGCCAGCCATTGTTCGTCCACTTGGCGAGCCTGGGCTATGCGTAGTTTGGAATGCGGTGTAGGTAAAGTGTTTTCATCGTCCGCCAATAATTCTTCGTAGAGCTTTTCCCCGGGGCGCAACCCATTGTAGACAATCTTGATATCTCCCTCGCTCAGACCTGATAGACGGATCATGTCTTTTGCAAGGTCGGCAATTTTAACGGGCTCGCCCATATCCAGCACAAAAATCTCTCCGCCGCCTTTTTTCCCTCCCATTAAGCCCGCTTGCAGCACCAGTTGCGCCGCTTCAGGTATAGACATGAAGTAGCGCGTAATCTCGGAATGGGTGACGGTGATCGGGCCGCCCTTTGCAATCTGTTCGCGGAATTTTGGAATTACGCTGCCGGTGCTGCCCAGTACGTTGCCGAAACGTACCATGACAAAACATGTTTCCTGTACTGTATCACCTGGACTATTGTTTTCGGACAGATAATCAGATTGTTGCAATGCCTGACAAACCATTTCCGCCAGTCGCTTGCTGGCACCCATGACGTTCGTAGGATTGACGGCTTTATCGGTCGAGATCAGTACGAATTTTTCCACCCCATGCTTGATTGCCGTCTGTGCCAGGACGTAAGTTCCCCACACGTTATTCAGCACGGCTTGCCAGGCATTCTCCTGCTCCATCAGCGGGACATGCTTGTAAGCCGCCGCATGAAAAACAACAGCGGGCTGAAATTGCGAAAACACCTGAGATAGCCGGGCCGGGTCCTTGATATCGCCTATCATGAATACCATCGGCATTTCCGGGAAACTGATTCTGAGTTCCTGTTCAATGTTGTAAAGCGCGAATTCGTTCAACTCAAATAGAACCAGGCGGCGCGGCTCAAATTTGGCAATCTGCCGGCATAGCTCAGATCCGATTGAGCCGCCCGCTCCGGTAACCAGCACGGTTTTCCCCGCCAGCAAGCCATGCAGACCTTCGTTATCCAGCACCACCGGGTCTCGCCCCAGTAAATCATCCAGCTCGACATTACGGATTTGCGATACGGTAATTTTGCCGCTGATCAAGTCGTCATATGAGGGCACGATCAACGCCTTGACCCCAGCGGCTGAACACATCTCCAGTGCCCGCCGGCGGTCGCGGTGAAGGCGGTCGGGATGACGGCGGTCGACTTGAGAGCGGCGGGCGTTCCGGCGATCGATCCTGGTGGGTGTCATTGCAATAATGGCATGAGCCACACCCAATTTTGCCGCTATGGCGGGCAGCTCATCAATTCGGCCCAGCACCTTGGAGCCATGCAGCATCATGCCACGTTTTGCGGGATCATCATCCAGTAATCCCACCGCTCGCCATTGCGCACTGCGGGCAAGCTCTTTCACCAGGCCGATCGCTGTGTCGCCCGCTCCTAACACCAGAACGAGATTGCCCTCGATTTTTCTTAGTCCATAGAGCCGATGCTCCTTCCATAAGCGGTAAGCCAGCCGGCTGCCTCCCATGATAAACAAAAGCAGAATGGGAGCCAGCAACAACACGGTGCGTGGTGTGCCGGCAAGTATCTGTAACATGAATAACACCAGTGGCACCGCTGCCGCCGATGTCAACACCGCAAGCAGAATACGTCGCAAGTCGGGCAAGCTTGCGTAGTGCCAGAGTCCACGATATAGGCCAAACCATAGGAAGGCCGCCGCATGAATCGGGATGACCCAAGGCAGGATTTCCCAAAATGATTCCGAGTATGCAGGAGGTATTTCAAAATTGAAACGGAACGAATAAGCAAGCCCCCACGCTACGACAGTTGCGGCGATGTCATGAACGAAAGCGATTACTGTGCGTATGTTGGGCTTGGGTAAGAGCATTCTGTCAGTTGCCGGGAGAGTGTTCCAGATACCGTTCCGACACAATCATCATACCCAAATAAATCCCGCCCCAAGCCGAGCCGATTCCGAGCTGAACAGCAATATCCTGATGCATTGCCCACATTGCGCTGACCCCGGCGCCCAACATCAGAATATAACCCAGCAGTGCCGTATTGCGATGACCAAGACCGCTACGCACCATGCGCTGGTAATAGTGAGCGCGATGTGCCTGCCAGAATCGTTCACCGCTCAGGCAACGTCTTACGAGCGTAACAGAAGCATCGGCAATAAATGGAGAAAAAACGAGTACCGGTAGCCACAGTGGCCACGAGTTATTTATCCAGCCCATCACACCCAGTGATGCGGCTAGAAATCCCAATGGAATCGCGCCGGCGTCTCCCATGAAGATACGTGCGGGATGAAAATTAAATATCAAAAAAGCCGCGGCGGCTGCGGCAACACAGAAGTTTATCATGGCAAATGACTCGTTCCCCGCCAGCCATGCGGTCAGAGCGTAGCAAGTGAAGCCAATTAGCGTCATGCCCCCCGCCAATCCGTCCGAACCGTCCATGAAATTATAAAGATTGATCATCCAGATCACTGAAATGGTGGTTATCGTTACGATTATCCACCCATGTGCTTCGAATAGCAGTGCTACCGAGAACCAGATGGCAACTACGCCATGTATTAGCAGCCGTCCCAATACAGGCAGACCGAAAATGTCGTCGGCAAAAGATACCAGCGCCAGGATAGCAACACCCAGCGATATCGAAAATGGCAGGGTCGCGGGAATAAATGCCCATGAGACCGCTACGCCTAGTGTCATACCGAGCCCGCCGGTGCGGGGAACCGCCATCGTATGGAGGGAACGGGGATTAGGATGATCCAGTACCTTAAGGATGTTGCTCTTTATCAACCACCAAATCAAAATAAGCGTTACCGTAAACGCTATTAATGGTGGTGCAACAAATGAAAAAGAAAGGCCATCAATCATGCTGAATTATAACTGCCCAAGATATCACACGCCGGTTTCCGCAAGGGTAATGTTAACAGCATGTGTTGGCCCGCGAATGACGGATGCTTGGCGTAGTGAGAGCGAACTGGCGGTCTTTCATGGAAAGAACCGTGGATTTGTCTCGTCAATCTGATTCTCGCTGTCAGGCTTGGTATCACCGAGCTTTTTTTGATCAAGAAATCTGGTATCGTTGTTTCAACGGTCTGTAAGGATCTGTGAGGTCTCTGAGCATTTCGTGTCAGCATCTGTTCCTTTAGTCGATCCCATTGCGAATATATATCCTTTCCGATTGCCCACCCGAAAATTGTATTTCATAAACAGAACTAGCTGGTGAAAAAAATATCGCTTAACACGCAGATTCTATTCGGGGTGCTGGCTGGCATCTTGCTGGGTATGGGGTTTTCCGGGCTTGGACAAGAATCAGCCGTTGCGCAAAACGGGCTCTATGTCGCCGGGCTGATCGGCACGTTGTTTATTGACTTGTTGAAAATGGTGCTGATTCCGCTGGTATTCACCTCCATTGCTGTCGGAGTTGCCAATTTGCGCGCGCACCGCCAGATGCACAAGGTATGGAAAGCAACACTGGGCTTCTTTATACTTTCCATGGCGCTTGCGGTGATGCTGGGATTGACCGCCGCCAATCTTTTCCGGCCTGGCGAGGGACTTCAGCTTGCGATGTTTCAGGATGCCATGCGGGGTTTTGAGGCCAAGCAGATGTCCCTGCCGGAGTTCTTTGCCCATTTCCTGCATTCACTATTTCAGAATCCCATAACGGCGTTAGCTCAGGGTGACGTGCTGGCGGTAGTAGTCTTCGCACTGTTACTCGGGATAGCCCTGGTCGTGGGTGGCGAGCGTTACACCAATATTATCGTTTTATTGCAGGAATTTCTGGAACTGATATTGATGCTGGTGGGCTGGATCATGCGGTTGGCACCGTTGGGTATCATGGCGCTGCTGCTACAGTTGGTCGCCACTCAGGATACTGCGCTGCTTGCGACGCTGATAAAATTTATCGTGGTGGTGGTGGGGACTACCCTACTCCACGGCGTGGTGGTGCTGCCGCTGATACTTTATCTGGTGACCGGCATGACGCCGCT
>JBDSSX010000140.1:0-1762 GCA_039928555.1 Nitrosospira sp.
TTGTTTCAAATCCATGCATCCTGGCGATTTCCAGCCCCGTAGCATCCGGTCTGTTACTGATAACAGCGGCTATCCTGACCGGGAGTTTTGCTTCGATCAGCGCTTGCATGTTGCTGCCGCGGCCGGAAATGAGAATAACAAGAGACTTCATTATGTCAGCATCAGCAGGATGACCACAGATAATCGCTGTCCGGATTACTCAATGATCGTCTGTGCTTCATTCGCATGACGTTGCCGGATTATGCCGATACGCCATACGGTTTCGCCTACGGACCGCAATATCTTCATTGCGGTATCGGCAAGTTCCGGCGCTATTATCAACACCATGCCGATGCCGCAATTGAACACACGGTACATCTCGCTTTCGGCCACGTTGCCTTGCTCCTGCAACCAGCGAAAAAGTGGAGGCATATCCCACTCCCCTTTTCGCAATACCGCAACAACGTTCTCGGGCAAGACGCGTGGAACATTCTCCACCAATCCGCCGCCAGTAATGTGAGCCAGCCCTTTAACCGGCAGATGTTTCATCAGATCAAGCACCGGCTTCACATAAATCCGGGTCGGTGCCATGATTACATCTCTTAACGTTTCACCCTCGAAATCGGCCGACAAGTTCGTGTTATTTTTTTCTATGATCTTGCGGATCAGTGAGTAACCGTTGGAATGTGCGCCGCTGGAAGCAAGTCCAAGCACCGCATCCCCCTCACGAATAGTTAAACCGGTGATGATATTATCTTTCTCCACCACGCCTACCGCAAAACCCGCAAGGTCGTATTCGCCCTCCGGATACATACCCGGCATTTCGGCGGTCTCACCGCCAATCAAGGCGCAACCCGCTTGTTCGCACCCTGCCGCGATACCCTTGACTACCCGGGTGGCAGTATCCACGTCCAATCTGCCGCAGGCGAAGTAGTCCAGGAAGAACAATGGTTCCGCTCCCTGCACCAGAATATCGTTGACGCTCATTGCCACCAGATCTATCCCGATACGGTCGTGCTGGTTCAACTGGAATGCAAGCTTCAATTTGGTACCCACGCCATCGGTACCCGATACCAGCACCGGATTACGGTAATTCTTGGAGATTTCAAACAGTGCCCCAAAGCCGCCTATGCCTGCGATCACCTCCGGACGCATGGTACGTTTGGCAAAAGGTTTGATGTTTTCCACCAGACGGTCACCCGCATCAATGTCCACGCCCGCATCGCGGTAGGAAAGCTTGATAGCGCCGGGATTTTTGGGATTGGATGAAGTCAAGTTGAGTTCTCGCTCAGTTGCAGATAGAGTGCCGCTTTCAGGAATCGCAATTTTACCGTAAATGATCCCTAAACACTTCCGACTTCCGCGATCTGCATTATATAAAGTTCGTAAATGAAACAGCTGGTGCTGGACATCGCCCCGTCACCGCTTCCCACGCTGGCTAATTTCGTGCCGGGACGCAACGCAGAACTGCTGCAGACTTTGGGTAATATTCTCGCGGGACTGGAACGGGAGCGGTTTGTTTATTTATGGGGCGGGGCGGGGTGTGGTAAAAGCCACTTGCTGCAAGGGATGGCGGGAATATGCATGCGTAACAAGATGAGTACGGCATATGTCGCGTGTGATGCGAATACCAGTTTTGTCGCGGGCGGCGAAGCGGATTGCGTGACGGTGGATGACGTGGATCGTCTCAACGCCAAGGCGCAAATTGGCTTGTTCAATCTTTATAATCGCATTCGCGACGACGGTAGTGCTCTCCTTCTGGTAAGCGGTCCCGCCGCGCCCG
>JBDSSX010000141.1:0-4009 GCA_039928555.1 Nitrosospira sp.
CGGATGACCCGATGTGGGTACCCCCCCTGCGCCTGGAGCGGCGCCTGCATTTCTCCAGATTCAATCCATTTTTCAAACATGGAGAATGGCAAGCATGGATTGCATACCGGAACAATCAGCCGGTGGGGAGGATCAGTGCCCAAATTGATCAACTGCACCGGCAGCGCTATGGTGAGGATACGGGTCATTTTGGCTCGCTGGAAGGGATAGATGACACGGAGGTATTTGCTGCGCTTCTACATACTGCTGAGGAGTGGTTGACTGCCCGGCATACCCGGCATGTCAGCGGACCGTTCAATTTATCCATTAATCAGGAGTGTGGCATCCTGGTAGAGGGTTTCGATACGCCGCCGATGGTGATGATGCCGCATTCCCGCGTATGGTACGGTCGATTACTCGAAGAGCAAGGCTATCAACCGTTGCGGGATCTGCTTGCCTATTGGGCGGAGGTTGACCATAAGATGCCCCGATTGATGAATACCGTGATTGAAAGATTTTCCGGACAGGTACGGTTACGCACACTACGCCGCGACAAATTTGGCGAAGAGATGGAAATATTGCGTGATATATTCAATGATGCCTGGTCGGAGAATTGGGGCTTCGTTCCTTTTACCAAAGCCGAATTTGCCGAGCTTGGCAGCAGTCTTCGTCTGCTTGTGCCCGATGAGTTCATTCAGATTGCCGAAGTTGATGGTCACCCGGCGGCATTTATGGTCGGATTGCCCAACCTTAACGAAATATTCGCCGAGCTTAATGGCAGTTTGTTTCCACTCGGCTGGATGCGAATGATCAACTACCTTAAATCCAGAGGGGTTCGTACCGGCCGGATACCGTTGATGGGAGTACGCAAGCAATTTCAGAGCTCCCCGATTGGCATGGCGCTGGCGATTATGATAATCGATGCGCCGCGGCAGGCAGCGCTTTCCAGAGGGATCCAGGCGGTTGAACTGTCATGGATACTTGAGGATAACAAGGCAATGCGTGCAATCCTTGATTACCTGGGTTGCCGGCAGTACAAGCGTTACCGGATTTTTGGCAAGACGTTGTAATCGATAGTTGACGAACAAGATGGTGTCAGAGTGAGAATCAAAGCCTGCGATGAATAAAGCTGATCAATTTACCGCCATCGTGCTGGCCGCGGACCGCGCTGTGGGTGACCCGGTGGCGGCTAAAACGGGCATGGCCTGCAAGGCGTTTGCACCGATCTATGGAACACCGATGATCATTCGCGTGCTGGACGCGCTGGAAGCCAGTGATATGGTGAAGACAATTATTGTATGCGGTCCGCCCAAGTCCGCGATCCCGGGTTGCCCCGAACTGGAAAGGCGAATCGCAAGCGGGCGCGTCATCTGGCTGCCGAATCTGGATTCTCCCAGTCGCAGCGCCAATAGCGGACTCACGCACATCGATCAAAACGCTCCGGTGTTACTGACGACAGCCGATCATGCTTTATTGACGTCCTCAATCGTGCGCTACTTCTTAGGTGAGTCGCAAAAGGCGGATAGCGACGCCACGGTGGGGGTGGTTAAATATGAAGATGTCGCCGCGGCATTTCCCGGCGTAAAGCGAACCGTCATACGGTTGCGGGATGGCGGCGTCTGCGGCTGCAATCTTTATGCATTTCTTAATCCTCGCGGCCGTGGCCTGGTGTCGTTCTGGCAGCGGGCGGAAGATCTGCGCAAACGTCCCTGGTTATTGATCGGACAGACCTTTGGTCTCATGGCTGTATTCTTGTATTTACTGGGATTACTGACACTCGACCGGGGATTGAAGGCCGTCTTGGCCAAAACCGGCATCGGGGTGCAGCCAGTATTTTTGCCTTTTCCCCAAGCTGGCGTTGATGTTGATAAAGTTGAGGACATACTGCTTGTGGAATCCGTCCTGGCGGGAGCGGCACCGCTTGCTCAAGAGAAAACAGACACGCCTGACCAGCTTCCATAGCATATGGCCGTTTCAGCACGAAGTGGCGAAAAGAATCCGTGAAAATAATAGAACGATATATTACGCGTGAATTATTAATACCGTTTACGGTGGTGATTGTCATCCTGGCGGCATTATTCTCAAGTTTCAGCAGTGCCCGCTTTCTGGCGGGGGCTGTCACAGAATCGCTGGGTATCGCCGCCATGCTGAAGCTCGTGCTGCTGAGGACGCTGATTGCACTGGAAGTGCTGCTGCCGATCGCTCTTTACGTCGCTGTTGTCATGGGTCTTGGGCGGCTGCACAGGGATCAGGAAATCAATGTATTACGTTCCGCCGGTGTCAGCGATAACCGTATAATTTATGCTGTGCTCATAGTTGCCATTCCCGTGGGAATTATCAGCGGTGTACTTTCTATCTTCGTACGCCCATGGGCCTACGAAGAAAGCTATATTCTGAACGCGCAGGCGGAGGCCGAGTTAAATATGGATCGATTCCAGGCCGGGCGTTTCTATGGAAACGAAAGCAGCGGCAGAGTCATTTACATTCAGACCAAGGATAGCTCCGGCAAGGAGATGAAGGGGGTGTTTCATTACATCAGGAAGAAAGACAGCAGCGAGATTATTGTAGCCAAGGAAGCCCACCCGCAGGAGCCGGCAGCCGGCCAACGCGCTCAAGTACATTTGCTTGATGGCGCCACTTACCGGCTGATGCATTCTGAAACGAGAGATACAGTAGTCCGGTTCGAGAAGTTGGTATATTTTACCGATAGCGGCAACGTGCTGGATTACAAACGCAAGGCCGCCACCACTGCGGCGTTGTGGAAATCCGATCAGCCACGCGACATTGCGGAATTCCAATGGCGGCTTTCACGTCCCATTGCGACTATTCTGCTGGCACTTATTGCCGTACCATTCAGCCGCGCCTCACCTCGCCAGGATAAAGGTGAAAAAACTTATTATGCCGCGGCTTTGGTTTTTGTGATCTACTACATCCTGAATGGATTGGCTCAAACATGGGTGGAGCAGGGAACCATCGCCAGAGTACCTGGTGTCTGGTGGCTTTATGTCTTGATGTCCATTGTCGTCCTCAGTTTGCTGTCGCCTGGTTACTGGCGGAAGCTATTCCTGCGCCGATGACGATAGTCAATCGCTACCTGGCTCTGCAGGTTCTGATAGGCATGGCCATCGCTACCGTCGTGCTTTTGCCATTATTCAGTTTTCTCGACCTGCTGGATCAACTTGACGACGTGGGGAAGGGGACTTATCGCATCCAGGATGCGTTCCTGCATACCGCACTACTGCTGCCACGCAGGTTTGTTCAACTTGCGCCTTTTATTGCTCTGTTGGGCAATGTGATTGCATTGGGACGGCTAGCTGTTAACTCGGAACTGACCGCATTACGGGTAGCAGGTGTTTCTCCCATTCGTATCAGCCTCGCTCCACTGGGAGTCGGACTGATTCTCCTATTATTCATTGCTGTACTGGAACAATTCGTCGCGCCGCAACTTCAGCAAAGGGCCATTTCGTCCCGCGCGGTCGCGCTTGACAAGAGCGCGGCACTCGGCAAGCATCTGGGTATCTGGACCCGGGATGAGCGGAATATAGTACGTATCGGTGAGATGACGCATGCAAAAAAGGCCGCGAATATAGAGGTAATGCATTTTGATGATAATGGGTTCCTGCTAACCTATACCCATGCCAAGCATGCGGATCTCATTGCTGATGACCTGTGGGAATTAAGCGACGTCACCATCAAGACATTTACGGGACAACGCATCGAGTCCATGAGCAAAAAATCGATGAGCTGGAGATCATTTCTGAATCCGGATGATATCTCGACACTGACCAAGTCACCCGAGAGCCTTTCTCCCATCGAGTTGTTTCTGCATGTGCGTTTCTTGCGTGCGACGGGTCAGGAGGCGGATGCCCATGCACTGGCTTTGTGGCGGAAGGCTGGCGGAGCACTGACAACAATTGCGATGTTGTTGCTTTCCATTCCCTTTGTTTTCGGATCGGTACGGACGGGCCTTGGCAATAAGCTGGTGCTCGCATCCATGCTTGGAATCAGTGTTTACCTGTTTGATCAGGTT
>JBDSSX010000142.1:0-9841 GCA_039928555.1 Nitrosospira sp.
AGAAAATCAGCCTGACGGAACGTGAAAGGGAGTGCCTGCTATGGGCGGCGGAGGGCAAAACGGGTTGGGAGATCGCCAACATCGTCAGCATCTCGGAACGGACGGTAACTTTTCATCTCCAGAATGCGGCGCAGAAAATGGGCGTGGTCAACCGCCAGCAGGCAATCTCCCGCGCCCTCTCCATGGGGCTTATCGCACCCTGCACTATTGCGTGAGCGTCTCACCACCCACGAACAACCGCTCAGTACAAATAAATAAAAATGGCATTACAGCTCCATCTTAAGTTCTGGCGGCTCTATCCTTAATTCCACCATTACCGGAGCGTGATCAGAAGGCCGCTCGAGCTTACGTGTTGTCTTATCTATGACGCATGCGGTGCATAGTTTCGCAAGCTCATCACTCAATAGAATGTGGTCTATTCGCAAACCCATATTACGGCGAAAGGCCATCATGCGATAGTCCCACCACGTATAGGATTTTTCCGGCTGATCGAATAAACGAAAGCTGTCCAGAAAACCCAGATTGATTACTGCTCGGAATGCCTCCCGCTCCGGCAGACTGAACAGAACTTGTCCTTCCCATAATTTTGGGTCATGCACATCGCAGTCTTCCGGCGCGATGTTGAAGTCACCCAATAACACCAGTTTCTGGTGTTTGCTTAACATGTCTCGTAGCCAGCCATTGAGAGCAGCCAGCCATTTCAACTTATATTGATACTTCTCCGACTCGACGTTCTCCCCGTTGGGGACATAAATGCAAATTACCCGCACATCTTCGTAAATCGCCGACAGGATACGTTTCTGAGGATCGTCGAAACCAGGGATGGCTGTGATAATTGCACTTCCCGGCCGCTTGCTGAGCAAGGCAACGCCGTTATAAGTTTTCTGACCGGCATAAATCGTCTGGTATCCCGCCGCCGCAATTGCCGCTATCGGAAAATTCTCATCTTGCAACTTGGTTTCCTGGAGACACAATACATCGGTCTGATTTGCCGCCAGCCAATCAAGAACCTGTGGAAGCCGGACTTTGAGGGAGTTGACGTTCCATGTGGCAATTTTCATATTTTCTGCAATTCCTTTGCTGGAGCGATGCAAACTGCTTACACTTGAATTCGCGAGTCGAGACTAATCCCCGATAATTAGTTCCGTTATTTGCCGCCTTCCTATCGGAGAATGTTTCACTGATGCGTCTTTCTCCGCTGGCAAATTCATTGACACCACTACAGACAAACCGGATACGATAATTTTGCCAAAAGCCACTAATTTTTGGGGCCCCGTTGAGTCGAGAACATACGATACTTGTTTTTAACTTTTATTCAAGGAAGTTATCACGTTCCTTTCTCCAAGACCCATCTTTCCGGTAATAACATTACCAATACTGAATAGTTACACATTTATGTTGTGCTATTATGGACATGGACGTATCGAAAAATGCGTCCTTCCTCTCACGGAGAGAGGGGGGGATCGTTCATATCCCGCCGCCGCTATTAATCATTTGCGTAGCTCTCCTGCCAGCACCTGAACATGCCCTGTAATCGGCAGGGGTGCCGATGTGAGTAAGTACTCTGTCGATACTTTGGACAATCTTTATATCTGAACAAAGGCATAGTTACGATGACGACTCCACGCGATTCAGAATTTGGTGTAGCCGACTGGCAACGGTTATTGCGCTCAATTGGCGAAGATCCCACGCGTCAAGGCTTGGCCGAGACGCCGAACCGGGTTACCCGCGCCTGGGCACATTGGACGCGGGGTTATAAGCAGGATCCAGCCACGATCCTCAAGACGTTCGCCGATGGGGGCGAATGCTACGATGAGCTGATAGTTGTCACGCGGATACCGGTTTACTCGCATTGCGAGCATCACTTGGCACCTTTCTTCGGACATGCAACCATCGGTTATCTTCCGAGCGGACATATTGTAGGGCTATCGAAATTAACGCGGCTGGTCAACTGCTTTGCGGCACGGCTCCAGGTGCAGGAACGCCTGACCCAGCAGATTGCGCAATCCCTGCTTGAGCATCTGCAACCCAAGGCGGTCGGTGTAATAATCCGGTGCCGGCACATGTGCATGGAGTCACGAGGAATAGCTGTTGCCGGCGAAGAAACGGTCACGTCCGCGATGCTCGGCGATCTAAAAACAAACGCCGCGCAGCGAGCCGAGCTTCTGGCGTTGGCCGGGTAGCAGGACGATCCGCTGACGCTCCAGAAGCCATCTCATTAAACCACAGCGGACTACTTTACCTGACATCCCATTGCAATAATACATAAGTAAGATTCATATATATTGGCCGAGGCTTCGTCCATGTACGGCCTAACGATTGAATATGCCAAGTTTCCACCCAGATCAGAATCTTATCATCGGCATATTTTGTCAACCAGAATCCTTCCGTTTCGTTCTACTCTCAGATGCAGAAAAGTTAAATTACTGCTAACACCATAGAAAGGCAGAGGTTTATGAAAACCACCAAGTATCGTTCCATTTTTACTCCCGCGACAAAGCAGCAAAGAAAGGAAAATTTTGAAAATTACTGGGAATTCACTCAGCATCATAGCGGAGAGCTTTTTGAAGATGATAAAGATCTGGCCAAGAAACGCGCACGCCTTCAGCACTTCCAGGATAATCCGGTAAAATTGCGGCAACCACTGGCCGATCCCGAAGACTTTTATCGAAATTATGTTGAAATGCAAGATGACCCCAGATCTCTCGATCGCATGACATTGATGTTGACGGGGATGTACAAATTCGCCAGACACGAATGGGTGGGAATAAAAGGCGCATGGGATTGGGTTCCCGATATGGCAAATTCTTACCGGGTGGAGGATAAAATCAGCCGTGTGCATTTGGCCGAAGAATTCTGTCACGTACGCCTGTTTAACGAAATGCTGGTGACATGTGGTCTGGACAGGGTGGAATGGGTACCTTTAGGACCGATCAAGGAAAAAATCTACGAACAGTTTCCTAAATTTCCGGGATTTCTAATGGACTCGCCCGCTTTTGTAACCGAATTGATGGGTGTAACTTACTATTGTCATCTAAACCGCCTGTTTGACGACATATTGGTTGACGAACCGGAAGTCCGTGGCCGTTTAAAAGAGCTTCTGGATGAAATTACCATTGATGAAGTCGCTCATGTGGGACAACGAAGAAATTTCATCGGCCCGCTGGGTATGAGAGTTTCAAAAGCGCTGGTCAGACCTTTTTATACGCTGTTCTTCAATGACATTCCCGAAATCAAACAATTGTTCAATGTAGGTCAGATGATTGAGGATGGCATTGCTTTCGACTTTAATAAATTGCCCGATCACATGGTTGAACGCAGCTGGATTCCTTCTTACTGCAAAGCCTGAGCGGCATTCCATAACGAATAGGAATCCTCGTTTCCAGACCCGCTATATCGCCGACCCTGTATCTCACCCGCCCCGCAACATTTCAGCCGCGTGTTTGCGCGTAGTTTCGGTGATCTTTTCGCCGCCCAGCATGCGGGCAATCTCTTCGACTCGCTCCTGTTTTTCAAGCACGGTGATGCGGCTCGATACCTTTCCTCCGTTAGCCGGATCAACCGATTTGGTGACTTGCCATTGGTGGTCTCCCGCCGATGCGACTTGTGCCAGATGAGTGATGCACATTACTTGACGTTCGGTACCCAGTTTTTTCAGCAGTTCCCCCACAATCTCCGCCACGCGTCCGCCTATGCCTGCGTCCACTTCGTCGAATATGAGTGTGGGGGCCGTACCGAGCTTGCTGGTGATGACCTGTATCGCCAGGCTGATCCGCGATAGTTCGCCACCGGACGCGACTTTTGCCAAGGGCCGTAGTGGTAGCCCCTGATGAGCTGAAACCTGAAATTCGATTTGCTCCATACCGTGTGCATTACCTTGTTCGAGCGGTGTTAACACCACCGAAAACTCTCCACCCGCCATCGCCAGGGTTTGCATTGCGGCGGTGACTTGCTGCGTAAGCGTTATGGCCGCTTGCTCCCTCGCGTCACTCAATTCTTTTGCAAGCCTGAAATATTCGTCACGGGCTGCCGCCTCTTCCCTCGCCAGCGTCTCGCCGCCGTCCCCCTGGCTAAGTTCTTCCAACCGCTCGGTCACTGTTCTCAACAGATCTGGCAATTCGGCAGGGGTAACACGATATTTTCTGGCGGTGGCGTGAATCGCCGATAACCGTTCCTCCATTTCCTGCAAACGTTGCGGGTCAAGATCGAGGCGCTGCTGATAACGCCCCAGTTCGTACACGCCTTCCTGCAACTGAATCTGGGCGGATTCGAGCAAATCAAGCACAGTTTTAAGATCAGTGTCGCAATCAAGCAAGTTATGCAGGCGCGAAATAACCGAGTTGATTTGCGCGAGCGAGGCCGATTCTCCTTCCGATAGAGCTTCCAGCCCCATCTGCGCCGCTTCGAGCAAGCTCGCCGCATGCGACAGACGGCTGTGATCGGCTTGCAGCGTCTGCCATTCATTAAGTGAAAAATTCAATGCGGTGATTTCATTGACTTGCCACTCCAGTTGCTCGCGCTCTTGAATGAAAGCGGCGACGTTCTGCTCCCAGGCCAGACGCCGCTGCTGCAAGCCCTGCCAACAGCGAAAAACTTCTGTTACACTTCGCGCCAATTCATGACTGCCTGAAAATGCATCAAGCAGATCGCGTTGCGCATCGCTGCGCAACATGGACTGGTGCGCATGCTGGCCATGGATATCCACCAGTTGCTCTCCTGCTGCGCGTAGCTGCTGCAAGGTGGCGGAGTACCCATTGATGAAACCGCGTGACCGCCCGCCAATATCCACTATCCTGCGCATCAGACATATGTCGTTATCATCATCATTACTTTCCAATCCATTCTCGCGCAACCAGTCTCCCAGCTTCGGTAACCCTCTAACGTCGAACTCAGCGCTAATTTCGGCACGCTCGCAACCGTTGCGCACCTCGCCAGGGTCGCCCCGTTCGCCCAGGACGAGTGAAAGCGCATCAATCAGAATGGATTTTCCCGCGCCGGTTTCGCCTGTAAGCACGGTAAAACCGGCAACGAACTCCAGTTCCATGCGGTCGACGATAACAAAATCACGAATACTCAGAAACTTCAGCATGATAAGAGGTTCATACCGGATTTCTCGGTAAGCCGCTCCAGCCGAGCTTCTCGCGCAACATACGGTAATAGCTATGGTCGGAAGAATGCAGCAGCGTTGCCTCGTGTGGGGAGCGCCGCACCACAACCCTGTCATGTTCCTGTAGGTCGAAATGGGAATGGCTGTCGGAGTGAACACGAGCGACCGCGGTGCGATGCATCAGGATTTCCACGATGGCATCAGGTTCCACCACGATGGGGCGATTGCTCAGCGTGTGCGGACTGACAGGCACCAGCGCGATCAAATCCAGGCTGGGATGAAGGATCGGACCGCCCGCCGACAATGCATAAGCGGTAGAACCGGTAGGGGTAGCTACAATCAGACCATCGGAACGCAGCGAGTAGACGTATTCACCATTGATGCGCACCTCGAATTCAATCATATTGCCGCCAATTCCCCGATTCACCGCCACATCGTTTAATGCCAAGGCGCTGAATGTGCTGGTGTTATCGCGCATGACTTCAACATATAGCAGCATGCGCCGCTCCATGACATACTGGCCATCGAGCATGGCGCCAAGCGTCTCCACCATGGAATCGATGGAAAGATCCGTAAGGAATCCGAGCCGGCCCTGATTGATGCCGACCAATGGCACGTTGAAAGGCGCGAGCTTCCGTGCAATATTGAGCATGGTGCCATCTCCGCCCAGCACAATGGCCAGATCAGCGCGTACGCCAATCTCCTCCATCGTCACGACGGGATATTCTTTCTCTGCCACATTGGCGTCAGTAAGGCAATCCAGCAATACTTCCACATCACGGCTTTCCAGATATCGGCCCAGGCGCAACAACGGAGCCAAGATTTCTGGATTCTTGTGCTTGCCGATCAGGGCTATCGTTTTGAACGGAGAACTCATAGGTGGATTTAAATCGGAAGACCTATTGAGCCGCTGGAAGCCGGCTCTTTGTTATGAAAAACCGTTTTCAAGATTAAACCATATTGGGCTTCGGGTGACAAAAGATTCCAACCCCGGTGTAATAAATTTGCACGATTAGCCCGTCAAGTTCCAAGTAAAGGTAAATTTTGCAAGTAAGGAGTATAACGGCATCAAAGTGAAAGCTCTGTGGATTCGTGTTACCTAGCAGCCTGTCGGACTTGAAGAATCGAAGCGAAAAAGTGACTGGGCGAGGACAGATTTTGACGATTTTGAAGGCCAATAGCCATTCTATCGGGCGAAAAGCGGCGGAATATGGCCTGGCCAGTCACTTTTGCAGCCGATTTCCTTCAAATCCGACAGGCTGCTAACTGAACAGAATTTTTCGTTACCGGTCATATAACAAAGACGGTGTTCATTTACCGAGATATTCGGGGTGAATGTCGCGAGGGCTCATCCATGTTGGTTATCGCCAGTGGCCGCTAGACTGAATCCAGCCGGAGGACTGAATCCTGGTGTAAAATAATAAAATGCTCAATCAGCGCGCCAAAATTCTACTTAAGACCCTGGTCGAACGGTATATCAGCGAAGGTCAGCCGGTAGGTTCCCGTTCGCTTTCCAAATTTTCCGGCCTGGATCTGAGCGCCGCTACTATACGCAACGTGATGGCTGACCTTGAGGAAATGGGTTTTGTCGCCAGTCCCCATACTTCTGCCGGACGTGTACCGACTCATCGGGGCTACCGTTTCTTTGTAGATACGCTGCTGGTGGTCAAGCCCTTGGACGTTATCGAAATCCACCAGCTTGAAGACCAGTTGTACCCGGACCATCCTTCACGGCTGATCAATTCCGCTTCGCAATTGCTGTCGGAATTGACACGTTTCGCCGGCGTGGTGGTAACTCCCAAGCGTAGCAGTGCGATATTCCGCTATATCGAATTCATGGCCTTGTCGGAGAAGCGTATTCTGCTTATTATCGTCACGCCGGAGGGCGATGTTCAGAACCGCGTTCTTTTCACCGACAGGCCCTACAGCCAGACTGAGTTGATTGAAGCGGCCAATTTCATTAATCAGAATTACGCCGGTTGCGCCTTTGATAAAATCCGCGTTCGCCTTCAAAGCGAATTGAAGCAATTGCGCCACGATATGACCAACCTCATGACCGCAGCCATTGAACTGGGTAACGAGGCAATCCAGTCAAACAGCGAAGCGGTGGTCGTCGCGGGTGAACGCAAGCTGCTTGATGTACATGATTTAGCCAGCAATATGACCAGCCTGAAGAAACTGTTCGATCTGTTCGAACGTAAAACCGTGTTGCTGCAGTTGCTGGAATTCAGCCGCAAGGCGGAAGGTGTACAAATCTTCATCGGCGACGAATCGGGTGTGTTGACACTGGATGAATTCAGCGTAGTCACCGCACCTTACGAGGTAGACGGAAAAGTCGTGGGTACCGTGGGGGTGGTTGGTCCCACGCGCATGGCTTACGAACGTATCATTCCGATTGTGGATGCGACCGCCAGACTGCTCTCCAGTGCATTGTCGCAGCATTAGCCACCCTTATTCCCTTTGTAACCAAGGAGGGGCGGACTCGTCTCCTGAGCACGCTAATTTATTCGGCGAGAAAATCCCATGAATTTCGTCATTCCGGGCTTGACCAGGAATTCAGTCCAAACCAACGATGCGTGACCTGTTTTGCCCCCTTTTGCACGCCACTGGATACCGGCTTCCGCCGGTATGACGTTTGTACCGTTTGCTTGCCGGATCAAATAATGTGATTTCCCCCGAACCCGTCTACGAGCACGGCACCCAAAGCCAGACGGGCGTTTTGCTGGTCAATCTAGGCACGCCTGATGCCCCTACCGCCCAGGCGCTACGGCCTTATCTCAAACAATTTCTGAGCAATCCACGAGTCATTGAAATTCCTCAGTGGGCGTGGTGGCCGATTCTGAACGGCATCATACTCAACACCCGGCCAAAAAAATCGGCGGAAAAGTATGCGCAAGTGTGGATGCCGGAAGGCTCGCCGCTGAAAGTCCACACAGAGCGCCAGACCCGGCTGCTGCGGAATGTCCTGGCGGGTCAAATTCAATCCGCGCCGGTGGTGGAATATGCAATGAGCATTGGAAACCCCTCTATAGCGGAAGTGCTAGGGCGGATGAAGCAGGATGGTTGTGAACGCATCCTGGTGCTGCCGCTCTACCCTCAGTATGCCTCCAGCAGTACCGCCTCAGCCTTCGATGAGGTCTTCGCGCAACTGGGAAAGATGCGCAACACCCCTGCCATACGCACCGTGAAGCATTATCACGACCATCCGGGCTACATTGCCGCGCTGGCTCAGAATGTGCAAGATTACTGGATGAAAGCCGGTAAACCCGACAAGCTGGTGATAAGTTTTCACGGCGTACCGCGCTTCACCCTGGACAAAGGCGACCCCTACCACTGCGAATGCCAGAAAACGGGGCGATTGCTGGCCGAGGCACTGGAACTCAAAGCGGATGAATACCAGATTTGTTTTCAGTCACGGTTTGGGCGGACGGAATGGCTAAGACCATACACTGCGCCTACGCTGGAACAACTGGGCAAACAAAACATCCGGCGCGTGGATGTTGTCTGTCCCGGTTTCGTTTCCGACTGCCTTGAAACCCTGGAAGAGATCGCCATGGAAGGCAAGGCCATTTTCATCCAGGCTGGCGGTCACGAGTTTCATTACATCCCCTGCCTCAATGAACGCGACGACTGGATACAAGCCTTGGCCGACATCGCGCTTGCCAATTTGCAAGGATGGCTGGGTCTGGAACATTCAGAAGAACAATTGACTGAGTCGCAGCGACGGGCGCTGGAGATGGGGGCGGCGAAGTAGAGGATGGCAGGCTGCTAGGCCTTCTGCCCGCGATTTCCAAACCGGCTGCGTATAAATTGAATAATGCCGGGCAAAATCGAAATAATGATGATGCCGAAAATAAAAAAGGTCAGATTATTCTTCACTATAGGTACGTTGCCGAAGAAAAATCCGCCGAATACAAAGAAACTGATCCAGAAAACGCTGCCGAATGCGCTGTACGCCACGAAATGCGAGTAGATCATACGCCCGACACCGGCAACGAAAGGCGCAAAGGTACGCACGATGGGCAGAAAGCGCGCGAAAATAACCGTCTTGCCGCCGTGCTTTTCATAGAACCGGTGAGTTTTTTCCAGATGGGCGCGGTTTAATAAACGTGAATCCGCACGGCTGAATATTCTGGGACCAAAATAGCGTCCGATCCAATAATTCGTGTTGTCGCCCAGAAACGCGGCCAGCATGAGCAGTGCCGCGAGCCATTGAACGTCCATGGCGCCGCTTGCGGCAATCGCACCCGCCACGAACAGCAGCGAGTCCCCCGGCAGGAACGGGGTTATCACCAACCCGGTCTCACAGAAGATAATCAGGAACAGAATGAGATAAATCCAGTTGCCGTAATTCTGAACCAGCCAGATGAGATGCTGATCCAGATGCAGGATGATATCGATAAAAGTGGTGAGAAGTTCCAAAACAAGCCTTGGACAAAACGGGACCGGAACTGAGGCGAAACCGCGACGAAATTGAGAAGCGTCTAAAAAGATCAGGATTAAATCAAGGTATCGCTTCCACCTCGTCCTTCTTCTTTTCGGGCTTGACAATATCCTCACGCGAGACACCCAGCAACATGAGGAGAGGACTTGCCACCAGCACCGAGGAATAAATGCCAAACAGGATGCCAATAGTAAGCGCCAACGCAAAGTAATGCAGCGCCTCTCCACCGAAAAGCAGCATGGAGACAACAACCATCTGGGTACTGCCATGGGTGATGATGGTCCGCGACA
>JBDSSX010000143.1:0-3568 GCA_039928555.1 Nitrosospira sp.
GGTCGTCGCGGCTGGTCTATTAATATATCTGGTCGTTGCCCTGATAAACGCAGAGGATTTGTAATGACTGTGCAATCTCTTATTTTGCTGGTGGTGTTCCTCGCAACACTGCTGATGCTGGCTTATCCTTGGGTACTTATCTGGCAAAGGTCGGCGAGGGGGAGTCCATACGCGGCCTGATCTGGATGAGAAAAATCGAAAACTTCTTTTACCGTCTTGCCGGTATCTCGCCGGATTCGGAAATGGGGTGGAAGGTCTATGCATTGGCGCTGCTGGTATTCAATGCGCTGGGTGCGTTAACCGTTTACGCGGTGCAACGCCTGCAAGCCTGGCTGCCGCTCAATTCGCAGGCATTTACCAACGTCAATCCCGATTCGTCATTCAATACCGCCATCAGCTTTACCACCAATACCAACTGGCAAGGTTATGGCGGTGAATCGACGATGAGCTATCTGACGCAAATGCTGGTGCTGACCGGACAGAATTTTTTGTCGGCCGCGACCGGCATGGCCGTCGCGTACGCACTGATCCGCAGTTTCAAACGCCACTCGGTAAAATCAATCGGCAATTTTTGGCATGACCTTACCCGTTCGACGCTCTATGTATTGCTGCCGCTGTCAACGCTATTCGCCGTGTTCCTGATCAGTCAGGGCGTGATTCAGAATTTTTCCGCGTACAAGGAAGTGAGCTTATGCTGTTTCTTCTAGCATTTGATTCAGGCTCTGTTGAGCTTGTTTGATAAGGAGAATCGCATGAAACGCATCAACATCGTAGTGAGCGCATCGGAAATGGCAGCGGTACGTAAAGCCATTTTTATCGCAGGCGCGAATAGGCTGATAATTGTCCTGGTGTCGCATCGGACGTGCATCAGCGAACTCGGCGACTGGTACTGCGGGACCGTCATTGCCAAGCGTGAAGATCATATGCGACTGGAAGTAACGTCCGAGGACAACCGGTCTGATGGCATAATTTCCGCCATACTTGCGACCGCGCATGCCGCGAAGATCGAGAATGTATCGCCGGATGCGTTGCACCATGACTAACCTATGCTTTAAACCGCCCGGCCAGCAAACATATGATCCCTCGCCAGTCTCGAACGAGATAGCCAACAATGGATTTTATCCACACCGTTGCCCGATATGCGGGAAAGCGCACCAAGTCAGTCTCGTGCGTCACAACATGGCCTACGGAAGACCAATAACCTGTAGCTTCACGTGTGAGACACAAAGAAGAAAAAAATGGAAATGGCATGAAAACAAAGTTTGGTAGTTCCGTAGGTCAGGTTAGCGCAGCGTAACCCGACGCATCCCCGCTTTCGCCGACGTGAAACGGGGTAAGCAGGCAATCCGCGAAGCGGATGCAAAAAATGAGCGGCCAACCGCCAGGCTTGAGTTTAGCGCCGGTTGGAATGACTTAACCTCCCAAGCATGCGAAGCGTAATATGTCGAAATCAGCAACAACCAAGTCCTCTCAACAAGTCAGGGATGAGAATGAATGCCACGGAACCGCTTCAATTGCCAAACGTCGAAAAATTCAGGGAGATCGTCCTTTGGCCGGTGCAGCTGTTGCCGCGCCATGAAGGCACACAAATTCAGAACCATTGGGAATGCCTGAGCGCGACAAGCGCCGATTCTGTATGGAATGAAGTGGCGGACGAGTTCAGCGTCGATCCAGCCGAGTTCAAAGAAAGGCATTACAAGGAATTTGTAACCTTCCTGCCGTTCGTGCAACGCTTTTTGTATGGTGAGGGGGGTGCCAGTAATGGCGATGGAAGGTTCGGGCGCTCGCCAATTCACGTATTTCGCCGCAATGATGTTGCGCAGGCGCGAATTACCCTGTCCGGCGATCCCCTGCCTGCAACTTTCGAGGTGGCACATGTCGATCTATATTTTTTCTATGACATAGATATTGCCATCCTGGTCATGGAGATAATAGGCGAAAAACTTTCGCTACGACGCGCGCTTGACACCCTGTACCGCTTCGGCCGCGCTTACCCCACGCATTGGGAGCCGAGCGGCCGCGGTGGGCACTGCGCGGAGCGGGTTGAGTGGCTCTCGCATAGCGGCGCTGTGCTTGCTGTGTCGGACTATGAAAAGAAAGCGCGCTATCTGCGGTTTGTCAGCGAACATCGGGCACCGTGCGTGGCGTCCCATTGGGAGTTTCTGATGGAGCCGCTGGTGCTCGACCGCTCACAGCGGGAAGGGAGCGTCCACTATCGGGAAATCGAATATCAACGCATGCCGCTGATGAGTTACTTGGCTTTGGACGAAAAGGCCCGCCTGACTCGTGGCGATCTCGTGCGGTTCGGATTGGTCACGCACCCAGGCGACGCGCGGACGCTGTCATTTTCGGCGCAATTTCTGGAGGATTTCGAGCGGCGCTACTGCTATGATCGCTACTGGGAAGAGGCGTGTGAGCACGATTTCAGCGATACGCGACTCATCTCCAACGGCCATGATTTCACGATGATAGGCGAAGCACGTGAACCTTTCTTCACGGACGCGGAAAGCGGCATGCTGGGTCAGTTCCGCCACCAGTACTTTCTACTCTTTCTGATCACACATTTCCACAAGGCCGCGCTGTTGATGCTCTCCAACCGGCTCGTTGCGGAGCTCAGCCGACTCGATATCCGCCGGCCTGATTCGGTACGTGTCTTCAGATGCGCGTAAAACATGTCACCGAGATTTTCTTGCGGTTTACTAATTGCTACTGGTTTCATGAAGTATCCGATCAGGCTCAGGCCCGCGATGTTTTTACCATGATGGGAAACCACCTTGGCACAGATGAATTGTACAAGCGTACGCGGCTGCGTATTCTGGACATGAACGACTATCTGGAAAGAGACCAGTTACGGCGTCAAACCGATGCTGTGGTGCGATTGACGGTGGTGACCACGTTCGGCCTGATTGGTACCGTGACGACCGGTTTTCTGGGAATGAATCTGATCGCCGCCGCCGATAATACACTCAGCACCAAGCTGATCTACTTTATGCTGATATTCATTCCGGCTGTTGCGCTGACGGTCTACACGGTGGTGAAATCGAAACGGCTGGCGGAGTTTCTCGAAGCGCTTGCCGATGAGCGGCTGACCAGGCGAGACGAGCTGAATACCCTGTTCACTATCTGGAAAAAAGAACGGCGCGCTTCCTGGCAGCATGACTCGACCTGAATCCGGCGGCTGAATGAGTGAAGTTTGTTTCGGGAAGAACCCCCTACCCTAACCCGTGTGAAGAATAAAACCCCTTCCTGATGCACATATAAGACCGCGCACGATTTTTACAATTTTTTATAGCAATCCGCTGGTTATTTACAATATTTTTATATTTTTTCTTATAATATTCAGTGACTTATAACTGATAAATGTGCTTCCCAAACCAAGCTGCCCGGAGGCGTAGAATATAAAGATGAAAAGGATAGTGTTGGCCGCTTGCCTACTGACAACCCTACAAGCCAATGCCCAAGTTAATACCGGAATTCTCAACCGTTTCCTCTCACCATTAACCATTAGCGGCTACGCTGAAACTTACTATGGCGGTGATTTCAATAACCCGATTGGAAACACCAGGCC
>JBDSSX010000144.1:0-5261 GCA_039928555.1 Nitrosospira sp.
GTTGGCATCGTAAAGAATCAATGGATGCAGATTGCCATCGCCAGCGTGGAAGACATTCATGCAACGCAGGCCGTATTCGGCGGAGAGCGCTTCAATCCCACTTAATACCTCAGCGAGTTTTTTGCGTGGAATAGTCCCGTCCATACAGTAATAATCAGGTGAAACACGGCCTGCGGCCGGAAACGCCGCTTTACGCCCGGCCCAGAATCTGAGCCGTTCCGCTTCATCACGGGAGGTTCTGATTTCGGTCGCGCCACTTTTGTTCATGATCTCATCAATACGCTGGATTTCCTCCGCCACTTCCTCCATCGCACCGTCGGACTCGCATAGCAGGATCGCGGCCGCCTCAAGATTGTAACCGGCGTGGATGTACGCCTCCACTGCATGTGTGGTGATTTTATCCATTATTTCCATGCCGGCCGGAATAATGCCCGCACCAATCACGTTCGCAACCGCGTCCGCCGCTTTGCGTATGTCGTCAAAGGCCGCCATGACTACCTGCGCTTTTTCCGGTCTGGGCAAGAGCTTTACCGTGACTTCGGTAACGATACCCAGCATGCCTTCGCTGCCGGTCATGAGCGCCAGCAGGTCGTAACCCGGAGAATCCAGGCCTTCCCCACCGATTTCGAGAATATCACCCGCAATGGTTATCACCCGCAATTTGAGAATATTGTGCACCGTGAGCCCATACTTCAGGCAGTGCACGCCTCCTGAATTTTCCGCCACATTACCGCCAATGGAGCAGGCTATCTGCGAGGAGGGATCGGGCGCATAGTACAAGCCATGAGGTGCCGCCGCTTCACTGATCGCAAGGTTGCGTACGCCGGGTTGCACCCGAGCGGTACGCGCGGCCGGATCAACTTCAAGTATGCGCTTCAATTTGGCGAGCGACAGAAGAACACCTTCCGCGTGGGGCAGCGCACCACCGGACAGGCCAGTGCCCGCGCCGCGCGCCACGACCGGAGTTTTCGATGCATGACAAATCCGCAGAATTCCGGCCACTTCTTCTTCGGTTTCTGGCAACGCCACAATCATTGGCGTTTGCCGGTATGCCGACAGACCATCGCACTCATACGGCCTCAGATCTTCGGTCTCATGGAGCACCGCGTCCGGCGGAAGAAATGTACGCAGCCTTGCGGCAAGTTCGAGAGAATTCATAGCTCAACAGTTCGGTGTACGTTTACCGAATCCGGTTTATTAAATCTCATGATTCGCCAATTTTTCCAATGCCTGTACCAAAGCCGAACTATCCCACTTTGCACCACCGTAAGCGACGCATGCATTGAACAGCTCCTGGGTGGCAGCCGTGTTGGGTAAACTCAGGCCCAGTGCGCGCGCACCGGAAAGCGCGAGATTCAAATCCTTTTGATGCAGTTCGATGCGAAATCCCGGATCGAATGTACGCTTGATCATACGCTCGCCGTGGACTTCCAGGACGCGCGATGCGGCAAATCCGCCCATCAAGGCTTGACGCACCCTGGCAGGGTCTACACCAGCCTTGGATGCAAACAGCAACGCCTCACCCACGGCCTCGATGGTGAGTGCAACGATGATCTGATTGGCGATCTTGCAAGTCTGACCGGCGCCATTGTCGCCGATTAACGTTATGCTTTTGCCCAGTAATTCGAGAACAGGCTTCACTTTCTCAAATACGGTTTCCGTGGCACCCACCATGATGGTAAGGGTAGCACTCTTCGCGCCTATATCCCCCCCCGACACGGGCGCATCCACATAATCACAACCAAGCTGGTTGATTCTGGCGGCGAATATCTTGGTCTCGATGGGAGAGATGGAACTCATGTCCACCACAATCTTGCCTGGCGTCAATCCCTCCGCCACGCCGTTCTCACCGAATAATACGCGTTCCACATCCGGGGTGTCGGGTAACATGGTGATGATGATGCCGGCGTTTTGTGCCACTTCTCTGGGCGAAAAACAAGCCTCGCCCCCCTGCGCAAGCAATTCTTGCGGCACGCCGCTACGCGAATGCAAAAATAACGCGTGCCCGCCATTAATAAGATGCCCGGCCATAGGCTTACCCATAATGCCAAGACCAATAAAACCAATATTCATCATATTTGTACTCATCAATGCGCTAATTGCCTGTCGGCTAGCGCATTCCGGCTCGTTATCCCGATTTCCGGATTTTCTCACGCATCTGGGTTACGCTAGTAAACTTTACCAATGTCCAACTGACTAACACAGCTACCGTACCTCAAAAGTATGCCGCAAGAACCTTTGAAAACATCAAAATCAGGTTGAAAATAATTTATCATTCGATAAATCCGCGAGGAACCCGGAATGACCGAATTTCAGTACGATATGTATAACCTCATCTATGACGGAACGATTGTCAGTCAGCACGGCGTCTCCGCCCGGAGCATGATAAGCACCTACTTTGAAATGGTGAAAGCTTGAGCCGGCAACCTGTGGTCATTATCGGCAGCGGGCTTGCGGGATATACCGTGGCTCGGGAATTTCGCAAGCTGGACGCCGAAACATCCATCCAGATCATTTCCGCGGATCATGGCGGGTTCTACTCCAAGCCTATGCTGTCAAATGCGCTGGCTACAGGTAAGACACCGCTATCCATACTCAACGCCAACGCGGAAAAAATGGCCGAGCAGTTAAAGATGACGATTCGCTCGCACAGTCGCGTAACGGCCATTGAACCATCCGGTAAAAACGTGACCTTGCAAGGCGGAGAAAAACTTCCTTACAGTCAACTCATTCTGGCCCTGGGTGCTGATCCGGTCCGTTTGCCGCTGGAGGGAGACGGAGTTGACGCAATTTTGTCAGTAAACGATCTCGACGACTACCATCAGCTGTGCACTGCGCTACAGGGAAAGAAGGATGTGACCATTCTGGGTGCGGGACTGATCGGCTGTGAATTTGCCAACGATCTGGCTGTGGCCGGTTACCGGGTACGTGTGATAGATATCAGCGCACGCCCTCTGGGGCGCCTGCTGCCGCAGGCCGGTGGTGCCTTTCTGCAACATAGGCTGGAGGCTATCGGCATAGTTTTTCATTTGGGCGCGGCAACCCAGCGCGTGGAGCGAATTCACGAAAGCTTGCGCTTGACACTCGACAATGGGGAAATCATACAAACGGATGTCTTGCTCTCCGCCATAGGGTTACGCCCGCGCACAACCTTGGCGGAAGCAGCCGGCATTAAGGTGAATCGCGGTATTGCGGTGAGCCGCTCGCTGCAAACCCGGTACCCGGATATCTATGCGCTCGGCGATTGTGCCGAGGTGGAGGGCAGGGTGCTGCCTTTCGTTATGCCGATCATGCATGCCGCGCGTGGCCTTGCGGCAACGCTTGCCCGCACCCCAACTCAGGTACGATACCCCGCTATGCCCGTGGTGGTTAAAACCCCGGCCTGCGCAACCGTAGTCTCACCTCCCGACCCTGATGCGCAAGGCGAATGGCTGATAGAGGAAAGCGAAAACGGCGTGAAAGCATTGTTTCAAAGTGCGGAAGGCAAACTGCTGGGCTATGCGCTGCTGGGTACGGTAACCAAAGAAAAGAATTTGCTTGCCGCGCAGTTACCGGCGGTGATGGAATAATCCCAGATAATCCATTAGGACGCGAGATGATGGCGAGGCAGGTTGCGAGACAGTTTTGCCGGTTGGGAGAAGTCCATAGCTTGGTCTATGGACGCCAAGCAAGCGGCGAAAATGGCCGCAAACTGACGGCCAGCACTCGGGTAGGCTCGGAGAGCCGCCTAGTGGATTATCTGGGATAATGTCAGGAAACGAATAAACCTGCCGTATGTACGGCGCGGTATGACTTTGCAAGCGCTCGTACCGCCCAACCGGGCGCAGTCCCGAGCACTTGCGCAGCTCTCAGCCTCGACTATAGAACGTGCGATTAAGCCTAATAACCCTTCGTGCGCATGCAGGAAGCATAAGCAGCCTGGTATTCCGCGTCGTGCGACTTGGTTTCATTGAGTCCGTAGAGGCTTCCCCCCGCCACGCCGGCTACACCGCCAATAGCAGCGCCTTTCCCCGCACCTTTTCCACCGCCCGCAATGGCGCCGCCGGCCGCACCCACAGCCGCGCCAATAGCGGCACCCAGTGCGGCATTCTTGAGTACTTCTTCGGTTTTGCTATTTACCTCTTCACTCGCATACCGGTTGCATTCCTCCATGACTGATTGTGAGGGATATGTGGCCCGCGGTGGACTTGACGGGCGGGCGGTCTGCTGGCGCGCTACGGGCGCGGCCTTCACAGTGGATGCCGCCTTTCCCCCTGTTGCAGGGGTTTGTGTCTCACTGATTTGCGCCGTTGGAGAATCAGGCAACTCGGTCTTGAAATCTCGTCCTACAATGAGCATTGTGGCCGCAGCGGTTGCACCCACCAACAGTATTCCAATCGTGGCGAGCTTCCAGGGATTAAGGGATTCGTTCGACATCTACATTCTCCTTCTGAAAAATACTTCGTTATCTCTGATACTTGACCAGAGTGACTCCTGAGCTAGTTGGAATCGCGATCCTGGCTGCCTTTGCCTGCTTTATTCTTACCATGCCCGCCGCCCTTGCCGCCGTGATCCTTATTGTGACCACGCCCCTTTCCATCGTCATCATCCTTATCATTGCCGCGAGCCTTGTCCCCATGCTTCTTGTCATGCTTCTTGCCATGGTTCTTATCCTGTTTCTGCTGATGTCTCAGGTCCGCACGGTCTTTACCTTTTGTTGCACCGGTAGACCATTGGGCGTTCGAGTTCTCATTTGCTTTCTCGCTCCTATGATCAATGGCGGCTCCACCACGCTTCTTGTCCTCGCCTACACTCACACCATCATGCTGCCCAGCGCTACCCCCCTGCGCCAGCACCGGATTGCCATAACCAAGAACGATACCCGCCAACAACGCCACCAATCCGATTTTGCTCACGTCCAATCTCCTCTTTACGGTTTAAAGTGTTCGTTTGAAATCCAAGGATGAATCTTTTTCTTCACAAACAACCGTTTGTTACTGGCCCATTATTCTCATCGCAGGTAATGCGAATAAAATTTCAGGTTTTAAAAAAAAACCTTATCCATAATCTATCTTACGGATTCTGATAGCGATGACCATTGGACTTAAGTACACTTGTCAATGAGTAGAAATATCGCATGCTTGCAGCAAATCAAAAACGCGACTCTGACTATTCTCTGCAACCATGCCTGATATAACGCATCAGCGAAGGATTGGTTGTCATAAACTCTCGAAGCCATTGTGGCGGACTGCCGATACATGGAGTTGCTTCGTGATATCGGA
>JBDSSX010000145.1:0-8538 GCA_039928555.1 Nitrosospira sp.
CGTCGTTGCCGCTACGGCCACTGAGCGAGAAATTCCTGCCAGTGAGGTTCGGCAGACTTGCCCAGAGTGAGGCGCACCAACTCGCATTCGCGTTGATACTGCTCGTCGTCGAAAATACCGCGCATGAGCTGGAAACGTAAAAAGACCAGATAGGTATTCACCACATCGGTTTCACAGTAGTTGCGGATTGCGGCGATTTCCCCATTCTGGAAGGCGCCCCAGACTTGGGAGCCCTCCATGCCGAACTTTCCGGGAAAACCCATCAGCTTGGCGAGCTCGTCCAGCGGCGCATTAGCGCGTGGCTGATACAGTGCCAGCAAATCCATTAAATCGAGATGGCGCGTATGGTAGCGGCTGAGGTAGTTGTTCCATTTGAACTCGCGGTCATCATCACCCATTTCCCAGTAACGGCGTGCCTGTAACCCATGAATCAGACTGCGGTAATGAAGTACCGGCAGGTCAAAACCGCCGCCGTTCCAGGAAACCAGTTGCGGGCTGTATTTATCGATGCCCTCGAAGAACCGGCGAATGAGTTCCGCTTCAGAGTCTACCGCACTTCCTAGTGACCATACGCGAAAATCATTCTTGTCGCGCAGTGCACACGAGATTGCGACTATCTTCTGTATGTGCAATTGCAGGAAATCGTTGCCCACAGCCTGGCGGCGCGACTGAAACGCCATGTCGGCGATATCAGCGGCAGCAAGCTCCGGGCCAAGATCGTGAAGCTTGCGCAATCCCTCTATATCGGGAACCGTCTCGATATCGAAAACCAGTACCGGTGTCACGTTAAGGGGATCTCAAACGAATTTAATTTACGAATTTGCCAATTTATGAGTTTGGGATTCTATTTTCTGACCCAGGAACCACTCGCCGCCTGGTACCACCACCCCGGTCTAGCTAATTCGATCCAGCGTTGACCGAAGGTGGAGCGGATGTCCCCCTCCCATTCGGGATGGCTATTGGCACGGGCGATTTCTCGATAAAGCGCATTTCTATCCTGATTCTCAGCCGCAATCAAGGCATTGACCGGCTGGCGTGCCGACAATGGCAGCGCGTTGGCGTCACGCATGGCAATAAGCCCGTCGCGCGTAAGCCCTACCGCGCCTCTCGCATAGTACGGCTCCAATTGGCTGTGCCGTTGCTGCATGCTTTGCTTGAGGCTCACAATCGCCGGCGTATTGATCTCGATATCGGCTGCCGTGTAGCCAGCGAACGATGCCGGAAGCAGTATCATCAGCAATATCAAACGGGAAACTGGATTGCGCATGGTATTCACCTTTAATGTTACGGTTGTAGCGGTTGCTATGGTTGCACAGGGGGTTGAGAAGGAACGGGCTTATCCGTCGCCTGCCCGCCCTCTTCGGGCTTTTTGAGCTGCCATACTTCTTCGATGATCTTGTCCGCCGCTTTTTCGGCCGCAGCCGCGGGGAAATAAATATTAATGGTGACACATCCAAACAGTAATGTGCCCGTCAGCGTCAGCAAGCCTGCGCGAAAAAGAATATTTTTCATATCGTCCCTACTGAAAGACAGGTTTAACGTTTTCTTGAGTGATCCGCTGCAGGCGGTTAATCAGTTCCCACCAATCTACATTGCGATTATAGCCTATCACCGTGATCGCCGGAATTCCGCCACCTTTGACGATGACATAACCTTGCGCCGTATGCTCGGATGCTATCCCGCCCATATGGCAAACACCGTTGCGCAATGAACAGCTCCAGCCGATCTTTGAATAGCCGAATTCCTCAAAAATATGCAGGAAACTGCGTTGAATCGCGGCTGCCGCCCCCGATCCTCCCAGAGAGGAGATATTCTGTACAGCGGCCTGGCTGATACGGCGCGGATAGTTGCCAAGGCTGCTCATGACGCTGGCGTCAAACTTTATCGGTTTCCAGTCAAAAAGCTCAAGGCCATGCACCGCCACATCAATGCGGCCTTGCATATTACCGAATGAAAACACGCCAGTCAGCAGATTGAGATCGAGATTGCGCATATCCAGATCTGCCACAAGCGACGGTGCCCGGCCCATGGGATCCAGCACCATCATGTTTCTCAATTCCACCGTGCCATCGAATACCTTGAAAAGCAGGGCGCCATCCATTTCGAGAGTATGGCCCGTGTAACTCACTTTGGGGATCGTGCCGGACAGCGTACCGTACATCGGGCGGCTTTTCAGCGCTTCCGCCAGCTTCTGCATGGACACGGGCGAAAGCCCACCGCTAAATTGCCAGTGCCAATCCTGAGCCTGGCGCGATGCACGGAAATTCTCCAGTGTAAACTCGCCGTCCAGTACCGGAATGGTCATCCGCGGGATGGTGAGATCTTGTCCGTTAATTTCCAGCGGCACACGAAACTCTCCTAATGGTATCCGCGATAACTGGCTGCTCTGGATGCTGATATCGGCTATCGACACCCCTTGCGCCTGCCAGGGAACGTTGGCGTTCACGCCACGAAATGCAAAGCGCTCGTGTTCGTCTTCCACCGAGACGTCACGCAAATTGAGATTAAGCAACTCGCCGGCACCATTGCGGTAGCGCAACCGAATTCCGGCATGCCCCGCAGCTTTTAACCCGGCAAGGGAAGTATTCGCCAGAAAAGGTTTCAGCACTTGATTGAATAACGCGGACAATTCCAGATTATCGGCACGCAAATCAAGATCGCGCAGCGTATTGGTAGATCGGTCGGCCACACCCGATAAATCCGCCTCGCCGACACCCGCGAGCACGAGATTTCCCTTGGACAGGCGAATGATGTTGTCATCCAGGTTGCCACTGACACGCAAACGATGACCTTGGCCTGTAAAATAAATCGGTTGCCAGAATACTTCCCCCTGCGGCCACGTCACATCGGCCTGCCATTCCCATAAATTGCCCGGTTGGCGATTCTGACGCTCAGCTTTGGCGGTAATTTCTCCACTGATATTTTCACCCGCATGCAAACCGCTGACATCGCTAAACGTCAATCCATCCACCGCGAAATTGGCCTTTATGTTAGCAAGCCCGCCGGCATTACCGCGCAGTCTGGCCGTACCATTGATTTTCCCCTTGGCGGGCGCAAGCATCTCTCTTTCTTTATCCGGCAGTAATTCGGCAATGCGTGCTACCTGTCCGTTGGTAACGGTCAGCACGCCTTCCCACGCCGCGCCTCCCCAACGGGCGGAAAGCCGCCAGCCTTCGCTGGCTTCATTGGAAGTCATCTGAATTTTTACATCCAGCGTTTTATCACGGGAAGAATAATGAAATGTTGCGGGTATCGGCGCTGATCTGGATAGCCGCAATAGTCCATCATCGCAGCTGATCAGATCTCCGGAGAACTGAAATGTATGGCAGGAAAAACGTAAATTACGCCAGATCTTTCCCTGCACCGTAACTTCACCCAACGTTATCTCCAGCAATGACGCTCGCGGACCCGTAAGGCTGGCCTGTATCCCCTTTGCATTTAAAAGGGGGCTGTGAACATCATCAACGGAAAGGGTAACGAGAGGCGCAGCGTATGCGGAAGAAATGGCGATGAAGAATGCTGGCAATATTTTGACGAGTAGCTTAACCATTATCGTCCCGGCCAAACATGAACTGCATAGCGCCTGATCAAACAGCCTGTAGAACTTAAAGGAAGCCGGCTGCAAAAACTTCGATTCTTCATGCCCAACAACTGCCAGACCAGAAAAGATGACGGATACCCCACGCTGCCGAGGGCCGATAACTCAGGCCGGGAAAACCCCCGTGGAAAGGTAACGATCGCCGCGATCGCAAACAATGGAAACGATCACCGCGTTGTGCAATTCGGCGGAAATCTTGAGTGTTGCCGCCAACGCACCTCCCGACGAAATCCCGGCAAAGATCCCTTCCTCGCGCGCCAGCCGCCGGGTCATTTCCTCAGCTTCAGCCTGAGAAACCCGAATAATGCAATCTACCCGGCTGGCATCGTAGATTTTTGGCAAATAGGCTTCCGGCCATTTCCGGATGCCCGGAATCTGAGCGCCCTCTTCCGGCTGCACGCCGATAATCTGGATCTCCGGATTTTTTTCCTTGAAATATTCGGCGCAGCCCATAATCGTGCCGGTGGTGCCCATGCTGCTCACCAGATGGGTGATTTCCCCTCCGGTATCGCGCCAGATCTCGGGAGCGGTACCTTCATAATGCGCCCGTGGATTATCAGGATTGGCAAACTGATCCAGGATGATTCCGCGCCCCTCGTCACGCATCCGCTCAGCCACATCCCGTGCTTCTTCCATGCTGCCCTCTTTTGAAGTCAGCACGATTTCCGCACCGAACGCCTTCATGGATTGCCGCCGCTCCACGCTCAGGTGCTCCGGCATCACCAGTATCATGGGATAGCCCATGATCGCCGCCGCCATCGCCAGAGCGATGCCGGTGTTGCCGCTGGTGGCTTCTATCAGCGTATCTCCGGGCTTGATCTCCCCGCGCGCTTGCGCATGCCTGATCATCGATAACGCCGGACGATCTTTCACCGAGCCTGCGGGATTATTACCTTCCAGCTTGGCGAGGATGACATTACTGGTTTTCCCCGGCAGGCGCTTGAGTTTCACCAGAGGCGTATTGCCGACAAAATCTTCTATGGTTTTGTACATGTCCAATTAATTCGGAGAGAATTCGTAAAAGATCGTGCCGGATTATCGCATACGTGCCGCTTGAAGGCTTATTACAAAACGACAAAGGGTAGCTACTAAAAAACGCCAAAGCATCCATTTCTGGCAGGATGGGTTGCGGCTTCGCCTCCACCCATCCTGCCAATGCTTCCGAAGCCCATAATCCATCCGTTCACGAGGTGTAGGTTGGGGTGACAAAGGAACCCCAACGTTTATTTCCAATGCTACGACATGTTGGGATCGTGCCTCACCCCCACTCACGAACTACGAACCTACGAACCACCCGTTACGCCCATGGGGGTATTTTTATTACTTGGCGGCAGCTTTACTTTCCTTCTTGACCGTAGTGGTGCCACCAACCGTAATATCCTTGCGCAACTGCTTCATGGTGGCGGGACCGATGCCGTTGACGTTCTCCAGATCGCCCGGCGATTTGAACGGGCCATTTTTCTTGCGATGATCGATGATGGCCTTGGCTTTTGCCGGTCCGATTCCCTGAAGAGTTTGAAGCTCGGCTTGAGTGGCTGTATTAATGTTGACAGCGGCACAGGCAGGGCCGGTAAACGCGAACAACATGATAATAAGAAGACACAGTTTTTTCATAACGCTTCTCGGAGTGTGATTACGGTATGGTCAGGGTTAACCTTCTACGCGCTCTATCCGGCAATAAAAAGCCTGCTGAATGCGAAGAACTATGCCAGGACTCATTTGGAAAAGGCTATTAGCGAATACGATACAAACGGCGGTCGACCCAATTCGGAAACAGAAAACTGCACTTACGTGGCCAGAGCCGAAGGTATCTCTTAAAACGGAATATCGTCATCCATGTCATCGAATCCCGTGCCACTTCTTGCGGCAGGTTTATTGCCAGATGGACTCGGCGCAAAACTACTCTCTTCCCTCTCCCCCGCTTCGTAGCTGCCGCTTCCCGGTTTGCTACCCAGCATTTTCATGTCGCTGGCGATGATCTCGGTAGTATAGCGTTCGGCGCCCGCCTTGTCGGTCCATTTACGGGTTTCCAGTCGTCCTTCCACATATACCGGGCGGCCTTTCTTCAGGTATTCACCGGCGATTTCGGCCAATTTGCGGTAAAACGTGACGCGATGCCATTCGGTTTTTTCCTGTTTTTCACCGTTTTTATCTTTCCAGGTTTCCGTGGTTGCCAAAGTGATGTTAGTCACTGCGTCGCCATTTGGCATGTAGCGGGTCTCGGGGTCTTTGCCGAGATTTCCGATGAGTATGACCTTGTTGACTGATGCCATTTACGCTTCTCCCCCAAGTAGTTGAACAACGCCTTTTTCGTCAAAACCTCTCATATCCACTTTCAAGTAAGCCACGCCTTCACTTGCCAGCACCAGCGCCTCATGCACACCGGGTAGCGCCGCCAACTGACGCGATAGCCCGCTGGCTTTACCCGTGTCCATTTCCTCCACGTGGTACATTTTGGTACGCACGGCAGCAGGTGCCTTCATGGTGGCGGCAAATAGCAGCCATAATGTCAGCAGGATGCCACAAAACGCGAACAGCGCGGAGCTGCCATGATGTTCAAATAAATAGCCACCAGCGGTTGCGCCGACAAACGCGCCGAGAAATTGAACACTGCTATAGACGCCTATGGCTGTACCCTTCGCGCCGACCGGCGCTATCTTGGAAATAAGTGAGGGCAAGGTTGCTTCCAGCAGATTGAACGCGGCAAAGAAAACCAGCAGCGCCGCCGCCGTTCCCCATAGGGATTCGAACGTATATGCCAGCAATACCTGGCTTGCCAGCAATACAGCCACTGCAATGACAAAAACCGGTTTGAGTTTTGCTTTCTTTTCCGCATAGATGATCGCTGGAACGATCAGAACCATGGAGAAGAGCAATACCGGAAGATATACCTGCCAGTGAGAATCCACCGCCAGCCCCGACTTGCGCAACGACAACGGCACCACCAGCCACAGCGCCATCAGCACCGCATGTAACGCAAACACACCGAAATCCAGACGCAGCAATTCGGGATTATGCAACACGTTGCCAAAGCGTCCGGAGGCGGCTTCGGTATCGGAATGAAAACGGCTGATCAGCGGATTGGGGATGATCTTATAAACCACCGCCATCGCCAACAGTGCCAGCACCCCGGTCATGGCGAAAATTCCGGGCACGCCAATCAAACGATTGAGTGCCGGCGCGACAATCAACGAGAGTGCAAAGGTCGTACCGATGGTCATGCCAATCGCGGCCATCGCTTTGGTGCGATGCTCTTCGCGAGTAAGATCGGCGGCAAGCGCCATCACCGCCGCTGAAATCGCCCCTGCACCTTGAATGATGCGGCCAAAGATTACCCAATAAATATCCGTGGCGGATGCGGCCACGAAACTGCCTGCGGCGAACAGAATCAGCCCAATGTAAATAACCGGCTTGCGTCCGATCCGGTCGGACAGCCAGCCGAAAGGTATTTGTAGTATCGCCTGGGTCAACCCATAGGCGCCAAGGGCAATGCCGACCAGCGTATAGTTGCTTCCGCCCGGCAAATGCTCGGCGTAAAACGCGAACACTGGCAGAATGATGAACATGCCGAACATGCGCAACCCATAGATACCGGCCAAACCGGCGGTAGCGCGCACCTCTATCGGCGACATTTTTTCGTGGGGTGATGATACGGACATGAATCAGATTGGGAAAACGCGGGAAACTTGAGTATATTAACAGGTTTGACCGTACTCAGTAGCCCATGGAACTCATAAAAATTCGCGGTGCACGCACGCACAACCTCAAAAACATCAATCTGGATCTGCCACGAAACAAGCTGATCGTTATTACCGGTCTGTCCGGTTCCGGTAAATCCTCACTCGCGTTTGACACACTCTATGCGGAAGGTCAGCGGCGCTATGTGGAATCGCTCTCGGCGTATGCGCGGCAATTCCTGCAATTGATGGAAAAACCCGATGTCGATCTGATCGAGGGCCTTTCCCCCGCTATCGCCATAGAGCAGAAAGCGACTTCGCATAATCCGCGTTCGACCGTCGGCACGGTCACGGAAATACACGATTACATGCGCCTGTTATTCGCGCGCGTGGGCGATCCGCAGTGCCCTGACCACGGCATCACGCTGATCGCGCAAAGCGTTTCGCAAATGGTCGATCATGTACTGAAGCTGCCGCCTGATACCCGGCTGATGATACTCGCGCCGCTGGTGGTGGGGCGCAAGGGCGAGCAACTGGATCTGATCGATGAGCTGCGTGCACAGGGTTTCGTGCGACTGCGGATAGACGGCAAAGTACATGAAATCGACGTGCTGCCAAAATTGCAAAAAAATAAAAAACACACGATTGAAGTAGTGGTGGATAGACTCAAGGTCACTCCCGATGCCAAGCAGCGGCTGGCTGAGTCATTTGAAACCGCGCTGCGTCATGCTGACGGACGCGCTTTGGCGGTGGAAATGGACTCGGGCGACGAGCATCTTTTTTCCGCCAAATTCAGTTGCCCGGTATGCAGCTATTCACTGCCCGAACTTGAACCGCGGTTATTTTCCTTCAACAACCCAATGGGCGCCTGCCCCAAATGCGATGGTCTGGGGAAAATTACATTTTTCGACCCCAAGCGTATCGTCGCCTTCCCCCATTTATCGCTGGCTTCCGGCACGATCAAGGGCTGGGATCGGCGTAACCAGTTTTATTACCAGTTGCTGGCAAGTCTGGCCAAGCACTATGGTTTTGATCTGGAGGTGCCCTTCGAACAGCTGCCTGGAAACATTCAGGACATCATCCTGAAGGGATCAGGCAGGGAGAAAATCGCGTTTTCGTACCTGAACGAAAGCGGTGCCCGAACGCAGCGGACGCATACCTTCGAGGGCATTATTCCCAACCTGGAGCGGCGCTATAAGGAAACCGAGTCGCAGGCTGTGCGCGAGGAGCTGGCAAAATACCTGAATTCCCAGACTTGCCCCG
>JBDSSX010000146.1:0-1775 GCA_039928555.1 Nitrosospira sp.
TATGGCGGGCAGACGCCGCTGAAACTGGCACGCGATCTCGAGGCCAATGGGGTGCCCATTATTGGCACCAGTCCCGACATGATTGATTGTGCCGAAGATCGCGAACGCTTTCAGAAAATGTTGCATCAGCTTGGGCTAAAACAGCCATTAAATCGTACCGCGCGCAACCCGCAAGCGGCACTCGCCGCCGCCAACGAAATCGGATATCCACTGGTAGTGCGCCCCAGCTATGTTCTGGGGGGGCGTGCCATGGAAATTATTCACGAGCAAGTCTATCTGGAACGGTACATGCGCGAGGCGGTAAAGGTTTCACACGATTCGCCCGTGCTGCTGGATCGTTTTCTCAACGATGCCATTGAAGTGGATGTGGATGCGATTTGTGACGGAGAGACCGTGTTGATTGGCGGTATCATGGAACACATTGAGCAGGCTGGCGTGCACTCGGGGGACTCGGCCTGTTCGCTGCCACCTTTCAGTCTTTCATCGGTCCTGCAGGATGAGTTGCGCCGCCAGACGTCAGCAATGGCACACGCGCTTAAGGTGGTGGGATTGATGAACGTACAATTTGCCATTCAAGGCGATACGGTATACGTGCTGGAAGTAAATCCCAGAGCTTCGCGTACCGTGCCTTTCGTATCCAAGGCGACAGGATTGCAGCTGGCAAAAATTTCTGCCCGCTGTATGACAGGGATGACGCTTGCCCGCCAAGGTGTGACCGGAGAGGTGATCCCTTCCTACTATTCAGTTAAGGAAGCCGTGTTCCCGTTTATCAAATTTCCGGGTGTGGATACCATACTCGGGCCTGAAATGAAATCGACGGGTGAGGTAATGGGCGTGGGACATACTTTTGCCGAAGCATTCGTCAAGTCGCAGCTGGCCGCGGGAGTAAAGCTCCCCAGCGCTGGCAAGGTCTTCATCAGCGTGCGCCAGTCGGACAAGCCTCGGGTGGTGGAAATTGCCCGCAATCTTGCGGAACTTGGATTCACCCTTTATGCTACTCGCGGTACCGCAACGGTGCTGATCGGAGCAGGACTGATGGTAACGCCGGTAAATAAAGTGGCGGAAGGGCGTCCGCACATCGTGGATATGATCAAAAACGGGGAAATGGATTTAATTATCAACACGGTGGAAGATAAGCGCAGTGCGATTCACGATTCTTATTCGATCCGCCATGCCGTGTTGCAAGCAAGGGTAACGTATTACACCACGCTGGCGGGGGCGCGCGCCGCCTGCATCGGTATGGCGAACATACGGGAGTTGCAGGCCTACCGCTTGCAGGAGCTACATGCACTGCCGGCAACGGCGCTGCTTGGCACAGTTTAATGAAGACAGCGATTTTGTACGTCAATCGCGCCGGATTCGTCATGCCGCAACCTTGTGGAATAGCGGGACGATGACATCGTATACAATACAGGAAGGTGGTAATAGGCTATGAGTACAATTCCATTGACCGTGATTGGCGCGGGAAAACTGCGTGCCGAATTGCAAGAAATGAAAACAGTGCAGCGTCCCGCTGTAATCGCTGCGATTGCGGAAGCCCGTTCCCACGGGGATCTTTCAGAAAATGCCGAATACGACGCAGCCAAGGAACGGCAAGGTTTTATCGAGGGGCGTATTGCCGAATTGGAAAGTAAGCTTTCCAATGCTCAAATCATCGACCCGACGCTGCTGGATGCCAATGGCGCCTGTGTATTTGGCGCAACGATCGATTTACAAGACATGGCCAATGATGCCGTGGTGACTTACCAGATTGTTGGCGACGATGAAGCTGATAT
>JBDSSX010000147.1:0-7776 GCA_039928555.1 Nitrosospira sp.
CCTTGCTACGCAAGTTTCAGCACGCTGCTTCCCGCAACATACGCCTCGTTGATTTCCACCGGCGGCTCCTCTTATGCCATCGCTTTTGATTCCCGCTTTACTTCCGCCATCCTTCAGCAACCGCAACATCCCCCTCTCGCTTAATTCTTCGACAGAAGAAATCCGCCTGTAACAAGGGCAATCAATTGTCTTACTTGTATTAACCCCGCGCCCAGCGTCATGCTTTTTGCATAAGGTTCGCCAGGCGGCACACTGTAACCCGCTTTTCGGCATCACTGACCGATATTGCGGTGGTGACCAGATTTTTTAAGGAGATCAGGATGAATATCCCATTCTCAGTTGCATTGCAACTGGCGCTGGCACTTGCGGGCATGCCTGCGCCAGCACTTGCAGGCCAAGTCACCCAGCCAGCTCCGGTTGATCCGGCGCCGGCTGGTTTTTCGACTCAGTCCGAGCCACCAGTTTCCGATGCGCGGTTTTCTCCGAAGCAGAAGCCAATACTGGAAAAAGATAAGCGCATAGTCGTTGCGGGTGTGTCCGAAAGCGCGACATCCGCGAACCTCATTCCTGCGAAGGGAATGGTGCTACATGTGGATCAGCCCAAAGTCACGGTAAAGATAGATCACGATCCAATCCCCGCGCTGGGCTGGCCAAGGATGACTATGCCTTTTCGCCTCAAGGAGCGCGCGTTAGCCGACAATGTGAAGGAAGGCGATGCGGTGGAATTCTTCCTGGAAAAATCAGGTTCAGATTACGTCATCGTGAAATTCCGGAAGCAGGCTCCCGTAGGAACAAAGGAGACAAAGGGAACAAAGGAAACAAAGGAGGATTCGCATTGATCCGCGGCGGAACCGTCGCCCTAGTGCTTGCCGGGGTAATGGTTTCCGTAAATGCGCAAGCCGAAGATCCAGGTAATGCCCGTGCGGAGGCGAGGTCACAGACTTTCGCGCCTGCTCCCCCGAAAACCTCCGTAACGATAAACGCCGATAACTCCACTCTCCTTACTTCTCTTATTTCGGAAGCCCTGGAGAACAATCCGGAAATTCAAGCTGCGCTACGGGAACGCGACGCCGCCAGCCAGCGGATAGCACCCGCGGAAGCGCTCGATGATCCGGTACTCGAAGCGGGGCTGATCAACGCGCCTCTGACATCGTCGACTTTGAACCGCGAAGATATGACCATGAAAATGATTGGTCTATCCCAGCGCCTGCCGTTCCCGGGTAAACGAGGTTTGCGCAAGGATGTCGCCGCCCAGGATGCACAGAGCGTCGGTTACGGCTACCAGGAAACCGTGAACCGTGTGGTGCGCGATATCAAGATCGCTTATTTCGATCTGGGGCTCACGTTCGAAAGGACCCGGCTGGTAGAGAAAAACAAGCTGATCCTGGAGGATCTTCTCCACATTGCCGAGAAACACTACGGGGTAGGCCTGGGAAGCCAGGCCGATGCATTGAAGGCACAGACGCAGGTATCCAGAATAGTGGACGAACTGCTCAGGCTCGCACGTGAACGGCCGACGGTCGAAGCCGAGCTCATTCGCGCGCTTGGCCGCAACGTACATGTCGCAGTGCCGGTACCGGAGCCACCGCAGCTGCGGGAAGAAACCTTGAGTCTGGAATCGTTGCGCGAAACCGCTCTTTCGCAGCGACCGCAATTGCTGGCACTGCAAAGTATCGTTGCGCGCAACGAAAAAGCGATGGATTTGGCACGCAAAAATTACTACCCAGACTTCGATGTACGCTTGGCGTACGGCCAGCGTGACAACATGCTGGACGGCACCAGGCGCCCCGATATGGTAACCCTGACTGTGGCGGTCAACCTGCCGGTGTGGCGCGAAAACAAGCTCGCGCCGCGTGTCGCAGAAGCCGTGGCGAGGCGCGATCAGGCCCAGAGCATGTACGAAGCACAGCGCAATGAGGTGGCCGCCAGTCTGCGTCAGCAGATGGCGCTGGCCGAGCAAAACTTGCAATCGGCACGGCTTTACCGGACCGCCATTCTGCCGCAGGCCCGGCTTACGGTTGAATCGGCATTAGCCGCATACCGGGTCAATCGCGTCGATTTCCTCACGCTGCTCGATAGCCAAATGACGGTGTTCAACTATGAAATCAGTTTAGTAACAGCCATGGCCAACTACAACAAGGCACTTGCGGAAATCGATTTGCTCACCGGCAAACCGCCGATTAGTCTATCCACCCCAGCGGAGCCTCTGTGAAAACCACCGCCAAGTTAATAGGGGTTATCACCTTGGCCGCAGCCGCCCTGGCCGCAGGATATTGGTGGGGTAGCACCAAACCTATGACTTCTGCGGCTAACCCGGCGGACGCATCAAAGCCGCAGGACAAGACACAGGGCAAGACACAGGGCAAGATTCTCTATTACCGCAACCCGATGGGACACCCCGACACGTCGCCGGTGCCGAAGAAAGATTCGATGGGTATGGACTACCTCCCGGTTTACGAGGGAGAAGAGCTCCCGTCCGGCAATTCAGTGGTGAAAATCAGCACCGAAAAAGTGCAAAAGCTGGGGGTGAGGACCGAGGCCGCCGCCCTGCGTGAACTCACCCGCACGGTGCGGGCAGTGGCAACGGTGCAGACGGACGAGCGCCGGCTGTACACTGTGGCGCCCAAGTTCGAAGGCTGGATCCAGCGGCTCTACGTGAATACCACCGGCCAGGCGGTAAGAAAAGGCGAGGCGCTGATGGATGTGTACAGTCCTGAATTGATCACGGCGCAACATGAATATCTTATCGCCAAGAAAGGGATTCAGTCGGTCGAGGGCAGCGGCCTGGAGGTTCAGGCAGGCATGCAGCGGCTGTCAGAGAATGCGTTGCAGAGACTACGCAACTGGGACATATCGGAGACCGACCTGCAGACGCTGCAGCAGGAAGGGAAGATCAGACAGTATCTCACCTTGCGTTCCGCAGCCGGCGGTGTGGTGATCGAAAAAGCCGCAATCCAGGGAAAGCGCTTCATGCCGGGAGAGGTGCTGTACCAGATTGCCGATCTCTCCAATGTATGGATGCTGGCGGACGTGTTCGAACAGGATCTGGGCACGGTGCGGCTGGGGCAGAGCGCCACCATCAAGATTGATACCTATCCGGACAAAATATTCAATGGCAAGGTCACGTTCATCTATCCTACCGTGATGCCGGAGACCCGCACTGCCAAAGTGCGTATCGAGCTACCCAATAAACAGGGTCTGCTCAAGCCCGCCATGTACGGCAGGGTGGAGTTCGCGTCATCCCACAGCAAAGACAAAGTACTTACCGTGCCCGGCTCGGCGGTGCTTGACACCGGCATACGACGGTTGGTGCTGGTCGATCTTGGCGAGGGCCGGTTCGAGCCACGCACGGTAAAAATCGGTATGCACGCAGACGGCTACGCTGAAGTGTTGGGGGGGCTCACGGCTGGCGAAACGGTGGTGGTCAGCGCAAACTTTCTGATCGATGCGGAGAGTAATCTTAAAGCGGCGCTGGGCGGCTTCGGCCAACACGTCCCTGACTCCCCATCTGGTGAAAATGAGGTCAAATCCGGCGCATCTGCGCTGGCGAACTATCGCGGCGAGGGTAGCATTGAAGCGATAGATTGGGCGCATGCGACGGTAACAATTGCCCATGGTCCGATTGCCAGTCTCAAGTGGCCAGCGATGATCATGGATTTCCATGCGCAGGATCCAGCATTGCTGCGGCCGCTGAAACCCGGCCAAAAGGTCTACTTCGAGTTGGTCGAAGAGTCCGCAGGCGAATACGTCATCGTTCACATTCACCCGGCGGGCGGCAGCCCTGCCACCAGCGATCGCGGCGGGCACTGACATGCTGGGCCGGATTATCGAATGGTCCGCACGCAACGTGTTCCTCGTGTTGCTGGCGACAGCGCTTGTTATCGGCGTTGGCGTCTACGCCGTGATCCGCACGCCACTGGACGCGATTCCCGATCTCTCCGACGTGCAGGTCATCATTTACACCGAGTATCCGGGGCAGGCGCCACAGGTGGTGGAAGACCAGGTTACCTATCCGCTGAGCACGGCCATGCTGGCGGTGCCGAAATCCAGGGTAGTGCGCGGCCTGTCGGTGTTCGGCGCCTCCTTTATCTACGTCATTTTCGAGGACAACACCGACATCTACTGGGCACGGAGCCGGGTGCTCGAATACCTCAATTTTGCAGCCGGGCGCATGCCGCGAGGCGTCACGCCCACACTGGGGCCGGATGCGACGGGTGTGGGCTGGGTGTACCAATATGTCGTGATCGCCGCTCAGCATACGCTCGCGGAACTACGCACCATACAAGACTGGTTCGTGCGTTATCAGCTCACCAAGGCCCAGGGCGTGGCGGAGGTGGCGAGCGTGGGCGGATTCGTCAAAACCTATCAGGTCACAGTGGAGCCGCGCAAGCTGCAAGCTTACGATATTCCACTCGGCCAGGTCGCGGCGGTGATCCGTGCCAGCAACCGCGATGTGGGTGGCCGCGTGATCGAAATGGCGGAAACCGAATACGTGGTGCGGGGCCGGGGCTACCTGCGCGGGATAGCCGATATCGAGAATCTGGTACTCAAGGCGCAGGCGGGCACGCCGGTGCTGATTCGCGACGTGGCGCGGGTCGAACTGGCGCCGGACGAACGGCGCGGGATCGCGGAACTCAACGGCGAAGGCGAGGTGGTCGCCGGGATTGCGGTGGCACGCTACGGCCAGAACGCGCTTGACGTCATCGACAACCTGAAAAGCAAGATTGCGGAAATCGCCAGCGGATTGCCGGAGGGGGTGTCGTTGCAGGCGGTCTATGACCGGTCTGACCTGATCCATCGTGCCATCGACAATCTGAAACGAGTCCTGATCGAAGAAAGCATCGTGGTGGGCGTGGTCTGCATTATATTTCTCATGCACGCGCGGAGCGCCCTGGTGGCTATCGTCATGCTGCCCATCGGCGTGCTCATTGCGCTCACCGCCATGCACATGCTGGGACTCAATTCCAACATCATGAGCCTGGGCGGCATCGCCATTGCCATCGGCGCCATGGTGGATGCCGCGATCGTCATGATCGAGAACGCCCACAAACATTTGGAGCGCGCCCCCCCGGACGCGCCGCGCCTGCAAATCATGATTGATGCGTGCCGGGAGGTGGGTCCTGCGTTGTTCTTCAGCCTGCTCATCATCACGGTTTCATTCCTGCCGGTGTTCACGCTGGAGGCGCAGGAAGGGCGGATGTTCGCCCCGCTTGCCTACACCAAAACTTTTGCGATGGCGGGCGCGGCGCTACTGTCTATCACGCTGGTGCCGGTGCTGATGTTTCTGTTCATCCGCGGTAAGATCATGCCCGAGCGGAAAAATCCCGTTAACCGTTTTCTCATATGGGTTTACCGCCCTGTTATCGCCTGGGTCATGCGCTGGAAGAAGCTCACCATTGTCATGGCGTTGATCACGCTTGCACTGTCGATATTTCCGGCGATGAAACTGGGCAGTGAGTTCATGCCGGTGTTGAACGAGGGAAGCCTGCTGTTTATGCCTATTACGCTGCCGGCGTTGTCGGTCACCAAATCCGCGGAGTTGTTGCAGACCCAGGACAAGATCATCAAGACCTTCCCCGAGGTCGAATCGGTGTTCGGCAAGGCCGGGCGTGCCAATACGGCCACTGACCCGGCTCCGCTGGAGATGGCCGAGACGGTCATCAACCTGAAACCGGAAAGTGAATGGCGCACCGGCATGACCCTCGACAAACTGATTGCCGAACTGGACCAGGCACTGCAGATACCTGGGGTCAGCAATGCCTGGACCATGCCGATCAAGAACAGGATCGACATGCTCGCCACCGGCATCCGCACGCCGATCGGCATCAAGGTGTTCGGCAAGGATCTGGGCGAAATGGAAATTCTCGCCCAACAGATCGAGGCCGTCGTGAAAACGGTGCCCGGAACCACCAGTGCTTATGCGGAGCGCACGACCGGCGGATACTACCTTGATATCGAGCCTGATCGCATGGCGCTTGCCCGTTATGGCCTGGCGGTTGGCGATCTGCTGGAAGTGATCTCGCTGGCGCTGGGTAGCGAGATGCTGACGACCACGGTGGAAGGTCGCGAGCGCTTCGGTGTCACCGTACGCTATCCGCGCGAACTGCGGGAAGATCCTTTGACCATCGCCACGCAGGTTCTGGTGCCCCTCCCGAATGGCGGCATGATCCCGCTGGGTCAGGTAGCCAGCGTCAAAACAGTTAAGGCACCCCCCAGCATCCGCACTGAAAACGCACTGCTATCGGCATATATCTTCGTCGACATTCGCAATCGCGACATTGGCGGTTATGTGGCCGAGGCGCAGAAGGCGGTAGCGGAGCAGGTGAAATTTCCACCCGGATACTACGCGACCTGGAGCGGTCAGTTCGAGTATATGGAACGAGCGAAGCAGAAGCTGAAAGTGGTCATACCGCTCACCTTGGCGATCATCTTTCTGCTTCTCTACCTCAATTTCCGGCGGTTCACCGAAACCGCCATTGTCATGCTGTCAGTCCCCTTTTCGCTGGTGGGTGGCGTCTGGCTGATATGGCTGCTCGGTTACAACCTCAGCGTCGCGGTAGGCGTGGGCTTCATCGCGCTCGCTGGCGTTGCCGCAGAGACGGGCGTCGTGATGCTGATCTATCTCGATCATGCCTGGGAAGCCATCAAGACGAAACGCGCCGTGACCGGCGGCAAGCCGACGGTGGCCGACCTGTATGCGGCAGTCATGGAGGGAGCAGTGGAGCGCGTGCGGCCGAAGATGATGACCGTGGTGGCGATCATGGCGGGATTGTTGCCGATCATGTGGGGCAGCGGCACAGGCTCGGAAGTGATGCGGCGCATCGCCGCGCCCATGGTCGGGGGCATGGTGTCCTCCACGCTGCTTACCCTGATCGTCATCCCCGCTATCTATGCGCTGGTGAAAGAGTGGAGCCTGCGCAAGCAGAAATAAATATGACACGCGCCTGAGTAGCATGGATGGCCAGATCCATTATTTCTACCCCTATAGAGCCATTCCCAGGCAGCTTTGGTAGGATGGGTGGAGCAAAGCGTAACCCATCGGGATTGCTTACAACACAATAATTTCGTGGATAACACAACAATTTTTAAAATATGTCCTAACATTAAAAGAGGCTCTAATTGAATTTGTTGACGGCGGTAACTCACCGGCATTCGATACCACGGCGTGAGTTTACGGAAAACTGGAAATGAATCAGGCATGAACCCTACGCATCCATCACACGCTCACGATCACCGGCACGACCACTTGCCGCACGATCACCCGCACACGGATGCCGCAGCTCTGGCCCCCACTCAGGCAACGGCGGGAGCCCAATGGACTTGCCCCATGCACCCGGAAATCCTGCGGGATGCACCGGGCGATTGCCCCATCTGCGGCATGCCCCTGGTGCCCATCGCAGGAACAGGCGGGGGTGAACCGGATGATTCCGCCAATTCCGAGCTGCGCGATCTCGCGCGCCGGTTATGGATCGGCGTTACGTTATCGCTTCCCCTGGTGGTGCTCGCGATGGCACCCATGATCGGTCTCCCTGAGCCGTTTGGACTTGAGCCGCGTTCACGCGGCTGGGTCGAATTCCTGCTGGGGACACCCGTCGTGCTGTGGGTTGGCTGGTCGATCCTGCGCAGATTCTGGTTCTCGCTAACGCATCGCGCGCTCAACATGTATACGTTGATCGGGTTGGGAGTGGGGTTCGCCTATCTCTTCAGTCTCGCGGCCGTGTTAATGCCCGGCTGGTTTCCGCAGGCGTTTCGCGCGCACGATGGCGCAGTGGGGAC
>JBDSSX010000148.1:0-7014 GCA_039928555.1 Nitrosospira sp.
AGTCCCCATCGATGCCCGCCGCGGCACTGCCTATCCAGGCGGTTGGTGTAATGATCGTTTCTGTCGGGCCATAAGCATTCACAAGGCGAACGCTCTTGAATGCCGCCTGGGTCGCGGCAAGGTCTGCAGCAAACCACGCTTCTCCTCCTGCGATGCACGTACGGACTGAAGCGCCGTTCCCTCGCTCGATTGGCAGAAGCAGCCGCAAGTAAGCGGGCGGCAAGTGCAGCGTGGTTATTCGATGCGTCGTAATCAGGTCTGTGAAATTATCACTTGCCAACCCCCGTGCGGATGACAGCACAATCGTCGCGCCTCCACATAACGGAGTCATCCATTGTTCCGCGGCGGCGTCGAAATTTAGCGAAAAAAACATCAATTCCCGATCCCCGGGTTGCACATCGTAAATCTCGCTGATGGCTATCAAATGCATTGCCAGCGGACCGTGGGGAACCACTACGCCCTTGGGTCTGCCAGTCGAACCGGAGGTATAGATCACATAAGCGGGATTTTCGCCATGTAATACCACGTCCGGGTTGGTCTCTATTCCAGCGCTCAAATCAAGGGTGTCAATTTCCAGCACGTCAAGCTTTGATGCGCGCGGCGGGATGCGTGCCTTGATAGAGTTTTGTGTCAGCAGCAACTGAATACCGCTATCTTCCATCATGTAATTCAGGCGATCCCACGGGTATTCCGGATCGAAAGGAACATATCCGCCACCCGCCTTAAGGATGGCCAGAAGACCTACTATCATCTCGATGGAACGTTCTACGGCGATACCGACCCTGACTTCCGGCTTTACCCCGAGGCCAATGAGCCGATGTGCCAGCCGGTTCGATCTTCGATTCAGCTCCGCATAGCTTAATTCGGTACTGTCGAAAATCACCGCGACAGCATCAGGGCATTTTTCCGCCTGCCGCTCAATCAGCCGATGTACAGGTTGCCTTGGCGCAAAGCGCTGATCATGGACACCCCAGGCTCGGAGCTGTCCCTTGTCGCTTTCGCTAAGCAGATCGATGTCGGCAATGGATCGTTCCGGCTGCCCGGCCAGCACGCGCAGTACATGAACGTAGTGCCGAGCCAACCGCTCAACAGTCGGGGAATCAAAGAGCTCGGAAGCATGAATGAAGCTGGCGTGCACGCTGCCGTCCGGCGACTCGATGGTTTCCAGGATCAATTCGAACTGGGCCGCCTGCTCGGCGAGATCGTAGCCGGTCATCGTGAGCCCGGGAAGTTGCTGAAGCGCGCGATAATCCCGGAGCAGATGGTTGATCGTCACCTGAAATAGCGGGCTATGACTCAGGCTTCGCTCCGGCTGCAATGCTTCGACCAGTTGCTCGAATGGCAGATCCTGGCAGGCTTGCGCATCAATGGCGGCTTCCCGTACCTGGTCCAGAACGTCGGCAAGCGCCATACGACCATGTATTTCGCTGCGCAATACCTGAGTGTTCACAAAAAAACCAATCAGGCCCGCGGTTTCAACCCGATTTCGATTGGCTATCGGCACACCGACACGAATGTCTTGCTGTCCCGTGTGACGGTACAACAAAGCGTTAAAACCCGCCAATAACGTCATAAAAAGCGTTGCGCCCCGATCCTGCGCCATCCGGCGCAATGCGCTCACCAGATCCGCGGGCAGGTCGAAGGCGTGCCGTGCCGCCTGGTAATGTGCTATTGGCTTCCGGGGATGGTCCGCAGGCAGCGCGAGTATGGGATGGATATTCCCCAGATAACCGCGCCAGTAAGCCAGTTGCCGGTCTTTCTCCCCCGCATCCAGCCAGCCTCTCTGCCAAATGGCATAATCGGAATACTGGATGGGCAGTGTCTCAAGGTGCACGCTTTTTCCTTGCACATGGGCCAGATAACGCACCGCAAACTCATCGACCAGAATCTGCATCGAAGCGCCATCAGAGATGATGTGATGCATAACTATCACCAGGATATTCTCCTGATCGGCGATTCGAATCAGCGCAACCCGAAGCAGCGGGCCCCGGGTGAGATTGAAAGGCGCCGCGACGATCTGTTGCGCCTCTTCGGCAGCCCGCGTTTCACGCTCTGAAACAGCCACCTGGCGTAAATCAAGATGCGCGATATCAATCTGCAATACCGGCTGAATCACTTGCTCAGCCGACCCATCTTTTCCCGGACGAAAAGTCGTCCGCAATGATTCGTGGCGTCCTATGAGGCCATCGAAACCTGCGCGCAATGCCTGGATATCCAGCATCCCAAATAATCGCAATGCATGTTTAATATGATATGCGGTACTTGATGAATCAAGTTGCCAAAGAAACCATTGACGTTGCTGGCCGAAAGACAACGGCAAGAGATGCGCTCTGTATTCGGTCGGCAGGATTCGAACATCAGCGTTGCGCCAGGGGGCGCCTGTCGCTAAACAACGCTTGATCTCCATCGCGCACTCATGCAACCGCGAACTTTCAAACAGGCTCCGCACCGGAAAATCGATCTCCCAGCGATCGGCGATACGCGCGGCAGCCTGCACTGCGGCGAGCGAGTTGCCGCCGATCGCAAAGAAATGATCCTCACGCCCGAGTCCCGCGCGTTTCAGCACGGTTTCCCAGATCGCCGCCAGCGCAATCTCGGTTTCATCTGTTAACGCTTGTACGGGTTGTGTGCCACCACCCAGCAAGTAGCTGCCGTGTTCATAAATCGCATAAGCATCGAGTGTGCGCTCACGCCACCCCTGACGGCACGCGGCACGCTGCAGCTTCCCGCTGGAAGTCTTGGGCAAAGCACCCGGATTCAGTAGCACAACCACCGAGAGCGGTTCGTGACAGCGTACGCTGACTGCTTCGCTAAGTGCCTTTACCAGCGTTTCGACGGAAACAAGTTTCTGCATGCCACGGGATATCTCCACCGCAACACCGATACCTTCGCCTTCAGCAGTGTCCACCGGAAAGGCCGCAACTCGACCCTTCCGTGCGGCTTCAACCTCTTCTTCCACGATCTGTTCGAGATCCTGCGGATAAATATTCTGCCCGCGTACAATAATGAGATCCTTGCGCCGTCCGGCAATGTACAGCTGCCCGGCATGAACGAACCCAAGATCCCCGGTGCGCAACCAGCGCCTTCCTTCATGATTGATGAAAGTTTCCGCCGTTTCCCCGGACCGTTGCCAGTAGCCGCAGGCGAGGCTTGGCCCATTTGTCCAGATTTCGCCGATTTTGCCATCCGTCAACGGGTCCAGCGTTTCCGGCTCGACGACCCTTATTGCGTGATGTGATACCGGCATGCCACAGGCCACCAGGGGCGTCCCATTCTCCACTACCTCGGCGTTGCCCTGCGCCAGCATCTCAGTAGAGAAATGGTGGGCTTCCATGCCATCCCCGCGCCTACCGCCAGTGACAAAGAGCGTCGCTTCAGCCAAACCATAGCAGGGATAAATTGCACCTGCCGCGAACCCCACTGGCGCAAACCGTTCGATAAACGCGCTCGTTGTGCCATGCCGCACCGGCTCCGCGCCCGAGAAAGCAATGCGCCAACTCGACAAATCGAGTTCCCGCATCTGCGCGTCCCTGATTCGCTCCACGCAGAGCCGAAAAGCAAAATCCGGTGCGCCGCTGACAGTGGCGCGATGACGCGAGATCGCTTCCAGCCAGCGCACCGGCCGTTCGATAAAAAACCTGGGTGTCATCAGCACAGCCGGTATGCCACGATGAACAGGCTGCAACAGACCTCCAATCAAACCCATGTCGTGGTAAAGAGGCAGCCAGCTCAGGTATATGTCCTCCTCATTCATCGACATGCCTTCCTCAAGCGCTCTCGCATTCGCCATTAGGTTGCCGTGACTGACCATCACCCCTTTTGGCGTGGAAGTCGATCCCGAGGTGTATTGCAGGAAGGCAATGTCGTCATCCCGGGGAACATATGGATGCCACGCGAAGGCCTCATCGAGTTTCACCTCATCTACCGCAATCATCCAGACTTGAGTAAATTGCTCCCCGCTACCGATCAAAGGCAGAATTTTGCTCGTGGTGAGAACGCAACATGCCTTCGCATCGGCTGCGATCGCGAGCAACCGTGCCAGATGCCGCTCACGTGTCGATTCAGGCGGAAAAACGGGCACAGCGATCAAGCCGGCATACAGGCAGGCGAAGAAGGCAATGACGTAATGCTCGTCATTATCAAGCAGCAGCAGCGCGCGTTCCCCCACTGCAAAGCGCTCCTGAAGGACAGCAGCCAGTGCGCGGATATGCCGATCCAGTGTTCTATAGTCGATTTTTTTATCAACGGCGGTACCACTTTCCGGACCCTCTGAACGCACCACGATCAGGGCGGTATCACCCGCACGCGCCGCTGCAAGTGCCAGAAGATGCGTGACCATGTTTGCCGGATAACTGCGGTGCGGTACTGATCTTGCATTCATTACAAATCCCTGTAAGTCGTTCACAACCTGATGAAATTACAAAATTTATTAGAAATACGTGATCGCGCTTCATTTTGTGGAAGGCTACTCGATATCTCTTACATCGCAACCTGCTTCCGTTGCCATGTCACGAGAGCATAGGGCACTGGAATCACGGTTTTTTACCGCCAGTGCCGCGGCGTAACAATCAGGCGCCTTAATGGACCAAGCCCTTATGCCCAGCCATTCCGGGTGATCGTGTTCGACCCGGTAACATTCCCCGTCACCTGGCAGAACGGAAATAGCCTGCAAGTGCTCGGAAATTCCCTCACCCAGGGCTTTCAGCACCGATTCTTTTACAACCCAGCGTTCAATAAAATCTTCATCTGTTGTTAGCCCGGATTCGCGCTCCAATGGGGAAAAGACATATGCACCCAGACTTTTTGCATCGACCCCGCGATCGAGGTATTCGATATCCACGCCAACCTGTCCTCTTGTCGAAAGCGCAATCAGTGCAAAGCAACCGGCATGCGAAACGTTAAGCTCGATCCCAGCATCGTCCTGTAGACAAGGCTTGCCATGACGGTTTGCAACAAAGCGCAACGTGTCCGGCGGCAGCCGAAGCCGCGAAGCCAGTATTCGCCGCAAAGCCGCCCGCGTGGCGACTGAACGTACGTGGTCTTCATGCCTGCGAAACCGTGATGCGTAGGCGAGTTCATCCTCGCTCAGCAGAAACAGATCCAAATCCGATACTGGCGCCTGCAGATTCATTTTAAGTAACCAGACTTCGACGCCGGGAGGAACGGTCTCAGGCAGAGGTAAGCGCCGCATGGGATACATCGGATAACTCGGCGGAATCTCCCGCCAGACGGTGCGCCAGAGCGGAAAGAAATGCCTCTTCATGCTGCCGGAGAAAGAAATGGCCGCCATCGAACCAATCCAGCGAGAAATTCGCGGCACTTTCAAGCCGCCATGCCTCGAGTCTGGACACGTGAATCTCATCCGCGCGCCCGCCAAAAACATGGATAGGCAGCGGCAGCGGCGGGAATTTCTGATGGCGGAAGCTTGCGCAAATACGATAGTCGGCGCCGAGCAAACCTAATGTCATAGACAGCAACTCAGGATTCCCGAATACTTCTTCCGGTGTACCTTCCTGCTTGCGAAGTTCAGCAATGAGAGACGCATCGCTATCCTTGTCAGCATAACGTTTCCAATCCTGCTGCGAGGGTGCCGCACAGGCGGATACCAATAAGGCCACTGGTAAGGGCCGCATTCTCAAGCGCAGGCAATGGGCAACCCGGCAAGCCAGCAATGCCCCCATGCTATGCCCGAAGAGCGCATATCGCTGCGAGGGATTTATTGCAAGCTCGCCACACAATCGGGCAGCCAGCGCATCAAAAGTCTTCTCAGGCGTTTCGTGCAGGCGTTCTCCGCGACCTGGCAACTCAATCGACTGCATCCGCACCCATGAGGGCAGCCTGCGCCGCCAGCGTAAGTACATGGCTGCGCTGGCGCCTGCACAAGGCAAACAGAATAGTGTCAACGGTGCCGGCATTACTGGCCTGCACCCGATGCCTGCTCATCCATGAAGCGCCGTAGACTCAGGGGCCGCATGTCGGTCCAGATCTTTTCGATATATTCCAGACAGGTTTTCTTGTTCCCAGTCATCTCCGTGTCACGCCAGCCACCGGGTATAGCTTTCCATTCCGGCCAGATTGAATATTGTTCTTCCTGATTAATCAGGACGCGGAATATTCCGTCTTCACGATCAAAACAACTTGTCATCACAGATTCCTGAATTTGATGGATAGAGATAGGTTCCTGATCCCGTAGATCAGAATGCTTCTTATTCCCTAGACGAATCAGGATGGGGAAAGTACAAAGAAAAAAACCTTGCTTGTTCCTTAATATTAATCATAATGCTAATCGTTATCATTATTAACTACAAGATCATTACGGCCTTTGCATTTTGGTAAACGGAATTCGCGCATTGCTGAGAGAGACGAATGATGGAGATCAGAATATCTTCGACGACCGTACTCCCGTTGCCCCGATTGCGGGAAACAAAGGCTTGTTGGTTCTAACCCGGATGTTTCATAAATTCGCATGATGATTGCGCAGGATTTTTTTTGTAGGGGGATTTTGTGAAAGAGCGGCGTAGTTATTCATACGCCCGACTGAACAAAATTTCCATACGAAACAAAAGACCAGCGAGGGCGCGCGTCAATTTATGAAACATTCGGGTTAAGGATAAAAAATACAGTCGATACGAGAAACTGTTACGAACGAAGAGCGCGTAGCTACACCACGGCCGGCTTCAAGAGAGTCATGGATGTTTTTAGTAACTTAACGATGGGGGTGATATTTTCAGAGACGACTCGATTATTCGCGATTATTTGTTTTGGCAATAAATCAATAAATATTAATAGCTTAACTATGGAGGTAATTAAATGGACTCAAAACTCAGCCGAAGCTTTTCCAAAGTGGCTGTTTCGACATCTTTCTTGATGTTATCTTTTCTTGTTAACCCGGCACATGCGGTTAACTGGCAGGAAGTGAACGATGCAGGTCAATTGCTCCTCACAGCACAAGAGCCGATCGGCAATGGCCCGTTGAGAAATATCAGAGGAACCGTTTCAACCAATGCAGATGTC
>JBDSSX010000149.1:0-10990 GCA_039928555.1 Nitrosospira sp.
AGTTTACCGCCGAGATCTACGTACTGAGCAAAGAAGAAGGGGGGCGTCACACCCCATTTTTCCAGGGATATCGCCCCCAGTTTTATTTTCGCACCACTGACGTGACCGGAGCGATAGAATTGCCTGCGGGTACGGAAATGGTGATGCCTGGGGACAATGTTTCGGTGACGGTGAACCTGATTGCGCCGATTGCCATGGAAGACGGTCTGCGTTTTGCTATTCGCGAGGGCGGAAGAACCGTCGGCGCGGGCGTGGTGGCAAAGATTATTGAGTGATAACGGGATCAAGGATAGGGTTTAAGATTCAGTGCCAAGCATTGAATCGCTAATTCAGAATCCGAATCCTCAACCTGAGGTTTGACTATGCAAAGCCAGAAAATACGTATTCGTCTTAAAGCGTTTGATTACCGGTTGATAGATAAATCAGCAATGGAGATCGTTGAAACCGCCAAACGCACCGGCGCTGTGGTTAAGGGGCCTGTGCCTCTGCCTACGCGCATTGAGCGCTTCGATGTACTGCGCTCTCCTCATGTTAACAAGACTTCACGTGATCAGTTTGAAATTCGAACTCATCTGCGTTTGATGGACATTATGGATCCCACCGACAAGACGGTGGATGCCCTGATGAAGCTGGATTTGCCCGCTGGCGTGGATGTGGAAATAAAACTGTAAGTTTTGAATATCGAGTTTTTAGTTTATTTGCTGAATCAATAGCTAAAGCGTTAAATTTAAAACGAATATAAACTGCCGGTCAATTGTAATCGGCGCCTTTTAAGAAAGGGTAATTAAAATGAGTTTAGGACTTGTCGGCCGCAAGATCGGCATGACTCGCATTTTTACCGACGATGGCGATAGCCAGTCGGTTACAGTGCTTGACGTGTCCAACAATCGTGTCACACAAATTAAAACCCTCGACACAGACGGCTATTCCGCAGTGCAGGTGACATTCGGGAAGCGTCGCGCCAGTCGGGTCAACAAGCCGGCTGCCGGGCATTTCGCCAAGGCGGCGGTGGAAGCCGGTCACGTACTCAAGGAATTCCGCGTGGCGCAGGACGCGCTCGTTAATCTTAAACCTGGCGCGGTCATCGGTTTGGATATTTTTCAAGTCGGGCAGAGAGTGGATGTAACCGGCACTTCCATTGGCAAGGGTTATGCGGGGGTGATCAAGCGTCACGGCTTTTCTTCGAATCGCGCCAGTCACGGCAATTCAAAATCACACAATGTTCCCGGTTCGATCGGTATGGCGCAAGACCCCGGTCGTGTATTTCCTGGCAAGCGCATGTCCGGGCACTTGGGAAGTGTGCAACGCACCACCCAGAATCTGGAGGTGCTGCGGGTTGACGCCGAGCGTGGTTTGCTGCTCATCAAGGGTGCCATTCCCGGGTCGAGAGGGGGTGACGTGGTAGTGCATCCGAGTGTGAAAATTGCCCGTATCGGCACAAAATCTGGCATCAAGACTGATGCTGGCGCAGGCCCGAAAGCGGGGACGAAAGGTGCCAAGAAGGTGGGTGCATAATGGAACTCAAGCTTATTAATGATAATGGTGAGTCAGCTGCAAGCATTTCGGCTTCTGACACGCTGTTTGGCCGCGAGTATAACGAAGCCTTGGTACATCAAGTAGTTACAGCCTATCTGGCCAATGCCCGCAGCGCTAATCGTGCTCAAAAAGGGCGATCGGATGTCGCCAAGTCCACCCGCAAACCTTGGCGGCAGAAAGGTACAGGCCGTGCGCGTGCCGGTATGGCTTCCAGTCCGTTATGGCGCGGTGGCGGCAAGATTTTCCCCAATAGTCCCGAGGAGAATTTTAGCCATAAGGTCAACCGCAAGATGTATCGTGCGGGTATTGGCGCCATCCTGTCTCAGCTTGTGCGTGAAAATCGTTTGTCGGTAGTGGAAAATTTCACGGTGGATGTCCCAAAAACCAACGTGCTAGCCCGGAAACTGAAAGACATGGGATTGGATGAAGTGATGATCATTACCGATAGCGTGGATGAGAATCTCTATCTTTCGTCTCGCAATTTGCCGCATGTGATGGTGGTGGAAGCGGGTCATGCCGATCCAGTTAGTCTCATGCGCTTTGCCACGGTGTTGATGACTCGTGGCGCATTGACGAAAATTGAGGAGTTGCTTGCATGAGTGCGCAAACATTTAACCCTGAACGCTTGATGCAGGTAATACTGGCGCCTCAGATCTCGGAAAAGGCCACCTATATAGCCGAGAAACATAATCAGGTCATTTTTCGTGTGATACCTGATGCCACCAAGGCCGAGATAAAAGCCGCTGTCGAATTGATGTGGAAGGCTCAAAACATTGAGGTAGAGGGCGTGCAGGTGGCTAACGTCAAGGGAAAAGAAAAGCGCTTTGGCCGTTTCATGGGGCGTCGCAGCAATTGGAAGAAAGCCTATGTCAGTATTAAGTCCGGTCAGGAAATCAATTTCGCGGAAATTGCACAAGGGGAGGCGAAGTAATGGCACTCGTTAAAGTCAAGCCGACTTCACCTGGCCGTCGCGCGGTAATCAAGGTTGTCAATCCCCATTTACACAAGGGTGCCCCCTACGCCAGGCTGGTGGAGAAGCAAAATCATACTGCCGGACGTAACCACAACGGTCACATCACCACCCGTCATATGGGAGGAGGCCATAAGCAGCACTATCGAATAGTGGATTTTCGCCGTAATAAGGATGGTATCGTTGCCAAGGTTGAGCGGCTGGAATACGATCCAAATCGCAGCGCTAATTTAGCGTTACTTTGCTATGCTGATGGCGAGCGTCGCTACATTATTGCGCCAAGCGGGATTGTCAGCGGGATGCAGTTGATGAGCGGTGTGGATGCGCCGATCAAGAATGGTAATGCGTTGCCATTACGCAATATTCCAGTAGGGAGCACCATTCACTGCGTAGAAATGATGCCGGGCAAGGGCGCACAACTGGCTCGTTCAGCAGGTACATCGGTGCAACTTCTTGCGCGCGAAGGGGATTACGCGCAACTGCGCCTGCGTTCCGGAGAGATTCGCAAAGTGCACGTAAACTGCCGCGCCACCATTGGCGAGGTTGGCAACGAAGAGCATAACCTGCGCTCTATCGGTAAAGCAGGTGCACAGCGCTGGCGCGGTATTCGACCAACCGTACGCGGCGTAGTGATGAATCCTGTAGACCACCCGCATGGCGGCGGTGAGGGCAGAACTGCTGCCGGACGCCATCCAGTCAGCCCGTGGGGAACACCCGCCAAGGGTTTTCGTACCCGCACCAACAAGCGTACCGACGGTATGATCGTACGTCGTCGTTATTCAAACAAGGGGTAATGCATCATGGCACGTTCCGTAAAAAAAGGACCATTTGTTGACTTACACCTGATAACCAAGGTCGAGAATGCGCGTGCAACCAACGATAAGCGCCCAATTAAAACCTGGTCGCGCCGCTCGACCGTCCTTCCCGATTTTATTGGTTTAACCATCGCTGTACACAATGGCAAACAGCATGTTCCGGTATATGTTACAGAGAATATGGTAGGACACAAGCTTGGGGAGTTTTCCCATACCCGTACCTTTAAGGGACATTCAGGCGACAAGAAAGCGTCGGCTGGATCGAAGAAATAGGAGACTGACATGCAAACAACTGCTGTATTGCGCGGGGTAAGGTTGTCCGAGCAGAAAGGACGTCTTGTAGCTGACCAGATCCGGGGGTTGCCTGTGGATAGAGCGCTTAACCTACTTGCCTTCAGCCCTAAGAAGGGCGCCGTCATTATTCGCAAACTGCTGGAATCGGCCATTGCCAATGCGGAGCATAATGATGGTGCTGACATAGACGAATTAAAAGTATCGACGATATATGTAGATCGCGGGCCATCCATGATGCGCACCAGTGCTCGCGCCAAAGGGCGCGGCAATCGTATTGTCAAGCCAACCTGTCACATTCTTCTTACTGTCGGCGACAAAGCCGGCAACAAAAAATAAGGATATACGAAGCCATTATGGGACAAAAAATACATCCAACGGGTTTCCGGCTTTCGGTGTTGAAAAACTGGTCGTCGAAATGGTACGCCAATGGAAAGAAGTTTCCCGGGATGCTGAATGAAGATATCAAGGTGCGGGAATATCTAAAAAAGAAATTGGCGCATGCGTCAGTAGGCCGTGTGATTATTGAACGGCCATCCAAGAATGCACGCATTACTATTTACAGCTCACGGCCCGGTGTTGTCATCGGTAAGAAGGGTGAAGACATTGAGGTTCTGCGTGGAGCACTGCAAAAGCTCATGGGCGTTCCGGTGCATGTGAACATCGAAGAAATCCGCAAGCCCGAAATTGACGCGCAACTCATCGCCGACAATATTGCACAGCAATTAGAAAAACGCATCATGTTCCGCCGCGCCATGAAACGTGCAATGCAAAATGCAATGCGACTGGGTGCTCAAGGCATCAAAATCATGAGTGCCGGACGATTGAACGGCATCGAAATCGCCCGCACAGAATGGTATCGTGAAGGCCGTGTGCCACTCCACACGTTGCGTGCCGATCTGGATTATGGTACTTCGGAAGCCAAGACTACCTATGGGGTGATTGGGATTAAGGTGTGGGTGTTCAAGGGTGAAGTGATAGGTCGAAATGAGCAACCTGCAGCGACACCTGCTATGCAAGCACCCACCCCGGCCGGAGAGCCGGACAAAAAGCGTCCAGCCAGAAAACCGGCTTCAAACACCGCTAAGGTCATGACGGGATCAAAGCCGGCTGCCGGAGCTGAGATCAAAACCGACACCAAGGACAACGAAAAGAAAATAACCAAGAAGCCCGATAACGCAGCTGACGAAACTGCCACTAAGGCTGCGACCAGAAAGACAGTAAAGCCAGGAGCAAAAAATGCAGCAGCCAGCTAGAACAAAATACCGCAAGCAACAGAAAGGACGCAACAAAGGGGTTGCGACACGCGGTGCCAAAGTCAGTTTCGGCGAATACGGGCTTAAGGCGATCGGCCGTGGCCGTTTGACTGCGCGACAGATTGAAGCCGCCCGGCGCGCTATGACTCGCCACATTAAACGCGGTGGACGTATTTGGATTCGTATTTTTCCAGACAAGCCAATCTCCCACAAACCAGCTGAAGTACGGATGGGCAACGGAAAGGGGAATCCGGAGTACTTTGTTGCGGAAATTCAACCCGGTAAAATGTTGTATGAAATGGACGGCGTTGACGAAGTGCTGGCTCGCCAGGCGTTCCGCCTGGCCGCCGCCAAGCTGCCCATTCAAACCACATTTGTTATCCGACAAGTAGGCGGTTAATCATGAAAACAAAAATCAACGAACTGCGGGCCAAAAATCCGGAGCAACTGCAGCAGGAACTCCTGGAGTTGTTGAAGGCACAATTTGGCCTGCGCATGCAGCACGGAACCCAGCAACTAGGTAATACCAACCAGTTACGTAATGTGCGCCGGGACATAGCGCGCGCAAAAACTATTCTCAGCCAGAAAGTGAAGCAATCATGAGCGAAGCCAATTTAAGCCGCACTCTCACAGGGAAAGTTGTGAGTGACAAAATGAACAAGACCATCACCGTTCTAGTCGAACGCAAAGTTAAACATGCGCTCTATGGCAAGATTATGGTCCGTTCGAAAAAGTATCATGTCCATGATGAGAATAATGAGTTTCATGCGGGCGACACGGTGATCATTGAAGAGTGCCGGCCCCTCTCCAAGACAAAAGCCTGGCGCGTAATTAAATTGATGGAGAAGGTTATAACTATCTAGGGACTGATGATAAATCAGGCCAGGATTTTTTATCTTGTTATTCTGGTAAATTGGCCTTATAATCTCAAGTCTTGAGTCGTCTGGTTTTCGTACTTTTAATTTTTGCAGCCGATCAGTTTTAGCTGCGCCACAACCCGAACGGGTTCCAATACTATCCATACCTTCAAATTCAGGTGGGAAAAGTTGGAGAGAGTGAGTAAATAATGATCCAAATGCAATCGATTCTGCAGGTCGCAGACAATACCGGCGCGCGTTCAATCATGTGCATCAAAGTATTGGGCGGCTCCAAGCGGCGCTATGCAGGTATTGGCGATGTTATAAAAGTCAGCATCAAGGACGCTGCGCCACGAGGCCGTGTCAAGAAAGGCGAGATATATAACGCTGTGGTAGTGCGCACCGCAAAAGGGGTGCGCCGTGCCGACGGATCGCTCATCAGATTCGATCAGAATGCCGCGGTGCTTCTAAATGCCAAGCTGGAGCCAATTGGCACGCGTATTTTTGGCCCAGTGACGCGTGAGCTACGTAATGCGCGCTTCATGAAAATCGTTTCGCTTGCGCCAGAAGTTCTGTAAGCGCTCGATAAGGAGTCAGTATGCGAAAAATAAAGAAAGGTGATGACGTAATTATCACCACGGGCAAGGATAAGGGTAAACGCGGCACGGTCTTGCGCATTGTAAGTGCAGATTTGATAGTGGTCGAGGGGGCCAATAAGGTCAAGAAACATCAGCGGCCCAATCCGAACAAAGGAGAGGCTGGCGGAATCGTCGAAATGGAAAAGCCCATTCAGATTTCAAATGTAGCAATTTTTAATCCTGCTACGCAGAAGGCCGACCGAGTCGGAATCAAGATTCTGGAAGACAAGCGCAAAGTACGTTATTTCAGATCGAACGGCGAGTTGCTTGACGCTTAAGGAGCAATGGAGGGGATATGGCTCGTTTACAAGAATATTATCGGGATGCCGTAGTCAAGCAGTTGATGCAGCAATTCGATTACAAGTCCGTGATGGAAGTGCCGCGCATTCATAAGATCACCTTGAACATGGGGGTCGGCGAGGCGGTTGCTGATAAGAAAATAATGGACAATGCCGTAAGCGATATGAAAAAAATCGCAGGGCAAAAACCGGTGGTGACGAAGGCAAAAAAATCCATCGCCACTTTTAAGGTGCGTGATGGTTACCCGGTCGGCTGCATGGTCACGTTGCGGCGTGTTCGTATGTACGAATTTCTTGATCGATTGATTAGCGTTGCGATCCCGCGCATCCGCGATTTCCGTGGTATTTCCGGTAGAGCCTTTGATGGACGAGGCAATTACAATATGGGTATAAAAGAACAGATTATTTTCCCGGAAATCGAATATGACAAAATTGACGCGTTACGTGGAATGAATATTACGATCACTACCACTGCGAAAACAGATGCGGAAGCCAAGGCGTTATTGGCTGCATTCAAATTTCCATTTAAAAATTGAGAGAGCAGGATGGCCAAAGTAGCTGTTATTAACCGCGACCTGAAGCGCCGCGAGATGGTAAAGAAGTTTGCGGCGCGGCGTGCCGAATTATTTGCCATTATTAATGATGGCAAAATGAGTGATGAGGAACGGCATTCCGCCCGGATCAAATTGCAGATGTTGCCGCGCAACGCCAGTCCCGTGCGGCTACGTAATCGTTGCGCGTTGACCGGACGCCCTCGTGGTGTATATAGAAAGTTCGGCTTGGGTCGCAGCAAACTTCGCGATATCGCCATGAGTGGAGAAATCCCCGGCATAACAAAGGCCAGTTGGTAATAAAAACATGGCTATGGGCGCGCTTGAATATTTCAAAAACTGGACGGGGGTCAATTACCGTTCAGAAAGCAGGCTCAATAGGATTAGTGTAGGTATTTTCGAAAATTACCATAGTAGCTTGTTAAAAAATTGGATTGCCAGAGGTGCCCTTAGATGAGTATGAGTGACCCCATCGCCGATATGCTGACGCGCATACGTAATGCGCAGCTTTCTGAAAAAAGCTCGGTTGCGATGCCTGCCTCCAAGCTGAAAGCGGCTATTGCGCAGGTATTAAAGGACGAAGGCTATGTTGAGGATTTTGCGGTTCATAAAGCGGACGGCAAGCCAATATTGGATATTAGTCTGAAGTATTATGCCGGCCGTCCCGTAATTGAAAAAATTGAACGTGTAAGTCGTCCTGGTTTACGCATCTACAAGGCCAGCAGCAAGCTCCCTAATGTGATGAATGGCCTGGGCGTGGCGATAGTCTCGACTTCCAAGGGTGTAATGACCGAACGAAAGGCGCGTGCCAGTGGTGTCGGCGGCGAAGTGTTATGTATAGTGGCCTAAAGGCGTAGGGGTCTAGAAAATGTCTCGAGTGGGTAAAAATCCGGTGCCAGTTCCGGCAAATGTTGAGGTAACTTTGTCAGCTTCTGAGGTATCGGTAAAAGGGCCGTTGGGTACGCTTCGGCGCAGTCTTGTTTCGGATATCGCCGTTGAGCGCGATGGGAGTAATTTGCTGGTAAAGACTTCGAATGATTCCAAGCAGGCGAATGCGATGTCCGGTACAATGCGCGCGCTGTTGGCTAATATGGTTCATGGAGTGACTAACGGTTTCGAGAAGAAACTGTTGCTTGTGGGTGTGGGTTATCGAGCGCAGGCCGCGGGGGAGGTTCTTAATCTGACCTTGGGATTCTCTCATCCAGTGGCCCATAAAATGCCTGATGGTGTAAAAGCCGAAACGCCAACCCAGACGGAGATTCTTATCAAAGGCATCGATAAACAGCAAGTCGGCCAGGTAGCTGCGGAAATACGTGCGTATCGCAAGCCAGAACCCTACAAGGGCAAAGGTGTGCGCTACGCGAACGAAGTCATTGTGATGAAAGAAACCAAGAAAAAATAACTGGGGTTAGATATGTCCAATCCGATAAAATCCCGTTTGCGCCGCGCGCGCCGTACCCGCGCCAAGATTGCTGAATTGAAAGCGGTGCGCCTCGCGGTGCATCGCAGTAATTGCCATATTTACGTACAGCTGATAGATGGCACCGGTGGCAAAGTATTGACCAGCGCGTCTACCCTGGAGCCGGATCTGCGGAAAGAGCTTCCCAATGGGGGTACCGTCGCCGCTGCGGCGGCAGTAGGTAAACGGGTTGCTGAAAAGGCCAAGGGCTTGGGCATCGAAACGGTTGCGTTCGATCGGTCAGGTTTTAAGTACCATGGGCGTGTTAAAGCATTGGCCGAGGCAGCTCGTGAGCATGGCCTTAAATTCTGAGCGAGGATAGTAGATAATGGCTAAGATGCAAGGAAGAATGCAAGGGAAAGTGCCGCAAGGCGATGATCGCGGCGATGGTCTCAAGGAGAAAATGGTGGCGATCAATCGCGTCACCAAGGTGGTAAAAGGCGGACGTATTCTCGGTTTTGCCGCGCTGACCGTGGTTGGAAATGGAGATGGCACCGTAGGCATGGGCAAGGGTAAATCCCGTGAAGTGCCCGTAGCAGTGCAGAAAGCGATGGATGAAGCGCGCCGCAAGATGATCAAGGTGGATCTCAAGAATGGCACATTGCATCACCCAGTGATTGGCAGGCATGGTGCCGCAAAGGTCTATATGCAGCCGGCTTCCGAAGGGACCGGCATTATTGCCGGCGGCCCCATGCGCGCAATCTTTGAAGTGATGGGGATACACAATATTCTGGCCAAATGTATAGGCTCGACAAATCCTTATAACGTGGTGCGCGCCACGCTGCACGGTTTGCAGTCGATGAATACGCCTTCTGAAATTGCCGCGAAACGTGGCAAGAGCGTAGAAGAAATCATGGGTCTGACGAAATGACCATGACTAAGACCGGGAAGAAAATCAGGGTGACGTTGATCAAAAGCCTGATTGGTACCAAGCGATCACATCGTGCAACGGTGCGAGGATTGGGGTTACGGGGAATTAATAGTACCGCCGAGCTGGAGGATACCCCGGCGGTGCGAGGCATGATCAAGAACGTTTACTACCTCGTTAAGAGTGAGACATAGATGCGGCTAAATTCCATTAAACCGGCTGCCGGTGCCAAGCATTCCAACCGGCGCGTAGGACGTGGCATTGGCTCCGGTCTTGGTAAGACCGCCGGCCGTGGTCACAAGGGACAGAAGTCGCGTGCGGGGGGCTTTCACAAAGTAGGTTTTGAAGGCGGCCAGATGCCCCTGCAACGCCGATTGCCCAAGCGCGGCTTCGTTTCTCTCACGCGAAAAAGTGTCGCGGAAGTGCGGCTCTCAGTCTTGAGCAAATTGCCGGGCGATATCATAGATATTCTCGCATTGAAACAGGCAGGCATCGTTGCTGGTCCTATGTTGACCGCCAAGGTTATACTTTCCGGAAAAATCGAGCGCGCAATAAGATTGCAGGGCGTAGCGGTAACCAAGGGTGCGAAGGCTGCCATTGAAGCAGCTGGCGGCAGTGTTGAGTAAGATCAAGAGGACAAAGATTGGCCGCTAACGAATCCCTGCGAGGACTATCGGGGAAACTCGGCGACTTGAAACGTCGTCTGTGGTTTCTGCTGCTTGCGCTGGTAGTCTATCGCATCGGCGCGCATGTTCCGGTACCAGGTATTGATCCGGTGGTACTGAAGGATTTGTTCGAGTCGCAACAGGGAGGCATTCTCGGCATGTTCAACATGTTTTCCGGGGGTGCGCTGTCCCGTTTTTCGATTTTTGCTTTGGGGATCATGCCGTATATTTCGGCTTCGATCATCATGCAGCTGGGTACGGTGGCATTTCCTTATCTGGAAGCGCTGAAAAAAGAAGGTGAATCCGGGCGCAGAAAAATTACCCAATATACCCGATATGGCACATTGGGACTGGCCCTGGTACAGGGTTATGGCATATCCATCGCATTGCAATCCCAAGCCGGATTGGTCATTGAGCCTGGCCCGATGTTCCTGTTGACGACAGTGATAACGCTGGTTACCGGTACGATATTTCTAATGTGGCTCGGTGAGCAGATTACTGAACGTGGAATTGGTAACGGCATATCGTTAATTATTTTTGCCGGTATCGCAGCCGGACTTCCGAGTGCGATTGGTGGCACACTAGAATTGGTGCGAACCGGCGCGATGCATTTCCTAGTCGCGTTAGGAATTTTTGTGGCGGCGACGGCCGTCACGGCATTTGTGGTCTTCGTCGAGCGCGGCCAGCGCAAGATACTGGTAAATTACGCGAAACGTCAGGTGGGACGGAAAGTATACGGCGGCCAGAGCTCGCATCTCCCGCTGAAGCTTAATATGGCCGGTGTG
>JBDSSX010000150.1:0-1554 GCA_039928555.1 Nitrosospira sp.
GTTGTCAACTCGGGCTATCGACGCAATGCGATCATCGTACCATTCATAGATTGACTGAAATGAAGCCAATAGGGGATATCGAATCCTGGCTTGCGCTTGGCTTGATTGATGGTCTCGGTGACGAGTCAATCCGGCGATTGCTGGTGGCTTTCGGCAGCCCCGCCGGCATTCTTTCCGCAAAATCCGCCGAACTAGAGCGCCTGGTGAAAAAAAAGGTAGCGGACAGCATTGTGCAAGGGGTGGACAGAAAGAAAATTGCTGTGACCCTCAAATGGCTCGAAGACCCCGCAAACTCGCTTATGACGCTGGCTGACCCCGATTACTCTTCGATGCTGCTAAACATCGCGGATCCTCCCCCGCTTCTCTATCTCAAGGGAAAACGGGAGTTGCTGAGTTCACCCGCTCTTGCTGTGGTCGGCAGCCGCAATGCTACACCTCAAGGTCTTTCCAACGCGGAAGCTTTTGCCGCGGCTGCAAGTAACGCGGGACTTTGCATTGTGAGTGGAATGGCGCTTGGTGCGGATGCCGCGGCTCATCGTGGAGGTCTGCGTGGCATGGCAGCCAGTATCGCGGTAGTGGGGACCGGTCTGGACATCGTTTATCCCGCACGCAATCGCGATCTTGCCCACGAGTTGGCGGAAAAGGGAGTGCTTGTTTCCGAGTTTCCATTGGGCACCCCCGCCGTGGGTAGCAACTTTCCGCGCCGCAACCGCATCATAAGCGGCATGAGCCGGGGCTGCCTAGTGGTGGAAGCCGCGCTGCAAAGTGGCTCCCTTATTACCGCCCGGCAGGCGCTGGAACAGGGACGGGACGTATTTGCCATTCCTGGTTCGATTCATTCCCCGTTATCAAAGGGTTGTCATGCGCTTATCAAACAAGGAGCGAAACTGGTTGAAAGCGCTGAAGATATTCTGGATGAGCTGGGATATCAGTCCGTGCGAAGTACGGTCAACGATACTGATGAACCTGCCGGGCAAGAATCGCCGCTGCTGAAATATCTCGGCCATGACGCCGCCAACATCGATACACTGTGCACCCGTAGTGGCTTGACGGCGGAAACGGTATCGGCGATGCTATTATCGCTTGAACTGGATGGCGTGGTCGCCACGCTGCCGGGTGGGTGCTACCAGCGGTTGCGGTAGTTATCACGGCAGATAGTCCAATCGTTCTCGCCATCCGTGTAATCCCGAAAAAGCAATTGAGCGTAAAGTAATTGTAATGCTTACGTAAATTGGACTGTTGCCGCCCGATAATCGGTGCGTGCCTTTTCAGAACTGCTACCCAACCACGGAATGTTCACAGGAGTTTCATGGGAAAAACCTTAATCATCGCCGAGAAGCCTTCCGTTGCCGCCGATATTGCGCGGGTATTAGGGGGTTTTACCAAGCACACAGATTACTTCGAGAGTGATCAGTACGTGTTGTCATCGGCTATCGGCCATTTGCTTGAGCTGGCGGTACCCGAACAATACGAAGTCAAACGCGGAAAATGGAGTTTCTCCAATTTACCGGTAATTCCACCGTACTTTGATCTCAATCCCATCGAGAAAACAGA
>JBDSSX010000151.1:0-1515 GCA_039928555.1 Nitrosospira sp.
ATATTGTCATTGCCGGATGCAAATCCAGTTCGTCAGCAGTTCTGTCAGGAAATGGCGAAGCCCCATAAAGCATGATGCCGGGCCGCACCCAATCTGCATGTGTTTCCGGATAGCGCAGGATAGCCGCTGAATTCGCCAACGAGCGCGGGAGATTCCGCCCTCCGGCAACAGCGTTGAAACGTTGTAACTGCGCGGCAACACTTTCGTTTCCGCCGGACTCATCGGCGCGGGCAAAATGAGTCATGAGCGTAATCTGGCCGACAGCGGGATTGGCTTTCAAAGTTTCCAGCGCAGCGGGGAATTGCTCAAGCGTAAAGCCCAAGCGATTCATGCCGGTATTGAGCTTCAGAAATACATCCAGCCTGCCACGCGGCTTGTATGCGGATAACATCGCCAGTTGCTCTTGATGGTGGACCACGGTGCTTAAATGGTGCTGCTCGATCCACGCCAACTCCTCCATGGCAAAAAAACCTTCAAGCAGTAAAATAGTTTGGCGATAGCCCGCTTCCCGCAAGCGCACCGCGGCGTCCATTTCGAGCATGGCAAAACCCTCTGCGCGCCTCAGCGCATCCGCCGCACGCAGCAGTCCATGACCGTAAGCATCAGCCTTGATCACCGCCATGACACGCGAGCGGGGAGCATAACGGCGAACAACGGATAGATTATGTTCGAGTGCGGAGAGATCAATCAACGCCTGAATGGGGCGCGACATCAGCGTTCAGGGTGTAAGGGAATTTTGATCATCCTGAAACGGTTCGTTTCAATTGGTGGCATAAGCGGTTTCATGGTATAAACTTTTTCGCCAAAATAAGCCTGGATGACCATTGTATAATCTCACGCCTTATGATGAGAAAGTTTTTGGAAGGAGAGTAGCGTGAAACGCGGATTTTATACCATCATGGCGGCGCAGTTTTTTTCTTCGCTCGCAGATAATGCGCTGCTGGTTATTGCCATTGCACTTCTGATAGAACTGCATGCGCCCGCGTATCTCACGCCGATGCTCAAGTTTGTATTCGTTTTGTTTTATGTGATTCTCGCCCCTTTCGTCGGTGCTTTTGCCGATTCCATGGCCAAGGGCCGGGTAATGTTCATTAGCAACTCGATCAAGATCGTTGGCTGCAGCCTTCTTTTCCTGGCTTCGCACCAGTATTTCGCTCTCGCCGCCTACGCGGTCGTCGGGCTTGGGGCTGCCGCCTATTCGCCCGCCAAGTACGGCATACTTACCGAACTGTTGCCGCCGGAAAAGCTGGTCATCGCCAATGGCTGGATCGAAGGACTAACCGTAGCTTCCATTGTGCTGGGCACGGTATTGGGCGGACTGCTGATAACACCCGCAATTTCCGCCATATTTCTAGGGTTCGACTTCCCCCTCATAGATACTGGCGTGGATACCGTAGCGGAAGCAAGTATTCTCCTTATCGCCGTTTTTTATAGTACCGCCGCCATCTTTAATCTATATATTCCCAACACCGGCGTCGATCACCGTATCCTCAAGAAGAATCCCATATTCCTGAT
>JBDSSX010000152.1:0-3601 GCA_039928555.1 Nitrosospira sp.
GGAGACACCTATCATTTTGAAGTCGTAGCCAATCAATCGACCAGCGGTGTGGCTGCCGTGCAGCTTGACACCGGCATCCCGGTTGCCAACGGCATACTTACCACCGATACCGACGATCAGGCGTTGGCGCGCATGAGCCGGAAAGGTATCGAAGCTGCGCAAGTGGCGCTGGAGATGGCCAATCTGCTAAGAGAGCTCGACGAAGTGACCCAATGACGCAAACTAAATCGGAAACTAAATCGTCCATTACGCCATTAAAACAGCCAGCCAGTAATCCGGCGGCCAAACCAGGCCGTAAAACCCGTCGCCGCCGATCCCGCGAACTGGCTTTGCAGGGACTTTATCAATGGCGGGTGGCGGGTGGAACCGTGGAGGCCATCGAAGCGCAGCTCCGTGAAACCAACGAATTTCCCAAGACAGATGAGGCATATCTTTCCGTTCTACTGCAAGGCGTCCTGGCGAATGCCTCCCAACTGGAGAAGCAAATTCAGCCTCATCTCGACCGGCCATTCAAAGAGCTCAGTCCTGTGGAGGCCGCGATTCTGCTACTGAGTACCCACGAGCTTGCCAGTCACCCCGAAATGCCTTATCGAGCAGTCATCAACGAGGCCGTGGAATTAGCCAAAACCTATGGCGGCACCGATGGACATAAATACGTGAACGGCGTGCTGGATAAATTGGCGGCGAAGCTGCGAATGGTTGAGATCAATGCGAAAGCCGAAACCTAAATTCGGCAGTTAATCGCTCATTTTTCAGTGGGCGCCATGAGCCACAAAGACTTGACCTTCACCTTCTTGGTGAGTTCGCTACAGGGTGGATTGCACAGTTCTTGCGGTACATGGCTGTGTTGCAACTCCTTGGAATGGAATGGCGCCCCGAAGCGTCGCACGAGGGGCCCCGCGAAGCGGGGATCGGGCAGCGTAGGGGATGCTGCGATCGCGTTCCACGTGCATGGGGTGCCCGCATCCCGCTTCGGGGTCGCAACTTTCCTGCGGAAGGCACTGCTCCGCCCTGCGCGGTCGCATTCCGCGTCGTTGCGCCTTGCTCTGCACCGCAAAAACTGCATACTCCACCCTGTCCAACTGCCGAATTCAGGTTGATCACCCACGTGGTACAGATGTCCTCCGAATTCGACATTATTCAGCGTTATTTTACTCGTCCGAGCCCCGGCGCGGTATTGGGCGTAGGAGATGATGCGGCACTGATCAAGCCGGCAAGGGGAATGGAGCTGGCGGTTTCCACCGACATGCTGGTAGCCGGCCAGCATTTTTTCGCCGATGCCGATCCACGCAAGCTAGGCCACAAGTCCCTCGCAGTGAATCTTTCCGACATGGCCGCAATGGGTGCCAGGCCACGGTGGGCCACACTTTCGCTGGCGCTGCCGGAACTTATGGTGCGCACTGACGAAAAATGGCTGGCGGCGTTCGCTGATGGCTTTTTCGGGCTTGCTCATGCGCATCAAGTGGACCTTGTCGGAGGAGATACGACGCGTGGTCCGCTCAATATCAGCGTAACAATCATAGGTGAAGTGGCAACAGGAAAGGCGTTGCGCCGTAGCGGCGCCACGCCGGGCGATGATATCTGGATATCCGGCCATCTGGGCGATGCCGCCCTGGCGCTTGCTCACGCGCAGCGGCGCATCGTGCTTGAACCTGGCGAAATCACGGAGTGTGTGTCCGCGTTGCATACCCCGGTGGTACGCGTCGAATTAGGGCAGCGGTTGATCGGCCTTGCCGGTAGCGCCATCGATATTTCCGATGGGTTGCTGGCAGACCTGGGACACATCCTGAAAAGTTCAAAAGTTGCCGCCGTCATCAAAATGAGTGAAATAAAGTGTTCGACGGCAATGAAACGGTATCTTCCCCAGGCGCTGGCGATGGAATGCCTGCTGGCCGGTGGAGACGACTATGAGCTTTGTTTCACCGTGCCCAGGTCCAGGCGCGGAAAAATCGAAACGCTCTCCAGTGAACAGCAGATTCCGTTGACCCGCATCGGCAGAATCAGCGAAGGAGAAGGTCTGGTAGTGCTGGATGCCGCAGGCAATACCGTAACGCTGGAGACGAAGGGATATGACCACTTCCACGACTGAGAATTTTCATCCCGATAAAGCGTTTGTACGGCGTCATCCTGCGCACTTCATCGCATTCGGTGGCGGTGCAGGTTTGAGTCCGGTTGCACCCGGCACCGCGGGGACGCTTGCCGCCTTCCCGTTATTCTGGGTGCTGGATTACTTCCTCGATCCTGTTGAATTTCTGCTGTTGATTACCGCGCTGTTCATCCTCGGTATCTGGGCTTGCCGTGTCACCGGCAACGCGCTTGGTGATCATGACCATGGCGGCATAGTTTGGGATGAGGTCGTGGCTTTTCTGTTGGTGCTGGTGTTCACGCCCAATAATTTGATATGGCAGGCATTTGCGTTTCTGCTGTTTCGTCTGTTCGATATTATCAAGCCGCCGCCGATCCGATATTATGACAACACGTTGCGTGGCGGCTTTGGCGTAATGTTCGATGACTTGCTGGCCGCGTTTTTCACGCTGCTGTGTCTGGCGGCGTGGAAAGCATTTGTAATATAGTAAGACATAAAAATTTCAGGATGAATCAGATCATGGATGATCCGGCACTTGAGGATCTCGCCAGGCAGGTTGGATCAGCGCTCGCCCGGCAGGAATTGATGCTTGCCAGTGCCGAATCCTGCACAGGTGGCTGGCTGGGGCAAACCATTACATCAATAGGCGGGAGTTCCGCCTGGTACGAACGCGGCTTTATCACGTACGCGGATAGCTCAAAGCACGAAATGCTGGGCGTGAACAGCGCGACGCTTGAACAAAACGGTGCGGTATCGAGGGAGGTTGCATATGAAATGGCCGAAGGTGCTATTACGCGTAGCCATGCGCAGGTTGCGGTTTCCGTTACCGGCATTGCCGGTCCGGACGGTGGCACAGCGGAAAAACCTGTCGGGATGGTATGTTTCGCCTGGCTAATGAAAGATGGTCTTGCCCTTACCGAAACCCGCTATTTTAGCGGCAGCCGTGAGGCAATAAGACGGCAAGCGGTGGCAAGAGCGCTGCAAGGAGTAATAGATCTACTACAAGGCATCCCGCCGGTTACCGTTTGAGGACACGCTTATCGTTCAGTGGGATTCCTGGGCCTCTCTGTGTGCGATCGTACCGGACATGAGGCGGTCACTGTAAGCGATTGCAATAGCCGAAAGCAGGAAAACGACATGGATTCCGGTTTGGGCGATGATGGTTTTTTCATCGTATGCGTTGGCATTGATAAAGGTCTTGAGCAAGTGGATAGACGAAATGCCAATGATAGCGGTAGCAAGCTTGACTTTTAGCACCGACGCATTGACATGCGACAGCCACTCCGGTTGATCGGGATGGCCCTCCAGGTTCATGCGCGAAACGAACGTCTCATAGCCGCCGATAATCACCATAATGAGCAGATTGGAGATCATCACCACGTCTATCAAACCCAGCACGACCAGCATAATGGTGGTTTCACCGATCTTGGTGGGCCTGGGCGCACCTTCAATAGCTACCGCGTCCAGAATATGCTGTAACGCAGCCTGGTTGCCCATGACGGCGCCAATCAGATC
>JBDSSX010000153.1:0-4435 GCA_039928555.1 Nitrosospira sp.
CGCTGCCCGATCCCCGCTTCGCGGGGCCCCTCGTGCGACGCTTCGGGGCGCCGTTCCATTCCAAGAACTTGCAACGCAGCCATGTGCCGAAAAAACGGTGCAATTCACCCGTAGCGGACTCACCCGGAAGGTGAGTCACATAATAAAGATATTGTTATTAATCAAAACCCTGATCTATTAAATGAGCGCTCAACTACCGGATTTAGGATTATGACAATGAGCAAGAACTCGCCTCGTAGAGACAGTAAAACCTTGCCATCCGGATATAGCAAAAAGGATCCAAAAGATCCTTATGCCGACTTATTGCGAGAACTGACCGTACTGCATCAGGATTTGACGGCGATGGAAAGCGAATCCGCCGGAATGCTACAGAAGGTGGATGCGCGCCACCGGGCCAGTGCGACCAATCTGATTCATTATTTGGGCTTGCGGCGGCGCGATGTGCGTCCCTTGCAGGAAAAGCTTGCGGCGGCGGGATTGTCATCCATGGGGCGTGCGGAGTCGCATGTCCTGAGCAACCTGGATGCCATCATCATGCTGTTGCGGTGCGCTATGGGCGAGCAGACGCCGCAATCATCCCCTTCCTTCGCCGATCCCGCGGCGACTGGCCCCGCTCTGCTGGAAACCAACGCCAATAATCTGCTTGGCAAACCTCCGTCGCAGAGACGCGTACGTATTTTGGTCACGTTGCCGGGCGATGCCGCGGACAACTATGCATTGATCAAAGAAATGCTGCTGCAAGGTATGGACTGTGCCCGGATCAATTGCGCGCATGATGATGCTGCCGTCTGGGCGCGCATGATCAAACAAATCAAACGCGCGCGACGCGAAACAGGACGCCACTGCCGCATCCTGATGGATTTGGGCGGCCCGAAAATACGTACCGGAGAAATTTCATCCGGCCCCGCGGTACTAAGATGGCAGCCGAAACGCGACGCGTACGGTAAAGTGACGGAACCCGCCCGCATTTGGTTATATCCGGAGAATGATGCTTCTTCCTGTCTCGCACAGGCACATGCCTGTTTTTCCGTCAAAGGGGAGTGGCTGGCGCAGGTGACGGCGCGCGACAGGATCGAATTCACCGATGCTCGCGGCGCATTGCGCAGTCTGCAATTAGTCGGGCAAGCTGGAACCGGCTACTGGGCGGAATCCACACAGACCGCATATATCAAACCCGGCCTGAAACTTTACTTGTTGCGAGTGCCCTCCTCCGGACATCCCCGCGGAGCGGGTTATGCCGGTGAGGTAGGCACGCTGCCCCAAGCGCCCGAAACAATCCGGCTACATAGGGGCGATAACCTTATCATAACGCGTGATCCGATTCCCGGCCTTCCCGCCCGGTTTGATGAAAGCGGCCGGCTGTTGCGCGCAGCCAGTATTGCCTGTTCATTACCCGAGATCTTTGCAACCGTTAACCCCGGCGAACGCGTCCTGATCGACGATGGCCGTATCGGCGGCGTGATCCGCGATGTCACTGCCAGCGAAATTCTGGTTGAGATCACTCAGGCGCGTGATAACGGAGAAAAGCTGCTGGCTGACAAGGGCATCAACCTGCCGGATAGCCAACTCGATCTGGCCGGTCTGACAGCCTTGGACATCGCACATCTCGAATTCGTAGCCCATCATGCAGACATGGTTGGGCTTTCCTTTGTGCGAAGACCCGTCGATATCGCATTGTTGCAGCAGCATCTGAAACGTCTTGATGCCGATAAACTGGGGATCGTGCTCAAGATCGAAACACGCGCCGCTTTCGAGCAGTTGCCGGAGCTGATGTTTACCCTGCTGGGCTCGCCGGTAGTTGGAGTTATGATCGCGCGTGGCGATCTGGCAGTGGAATGTGGTTACGAAAGACTGGCGGAATTGCAGGAAGAAATTTTATGGTTGGCCGAGGCGGCACATCTTCCGGTAATCTGGGCCACTCAAGTGCTGGAAGGGTTGGCCAAAACCGGCAAACCCAGCCGTGCTGAAGTCACTGACGCAGCCATGGGCGAGCGTGCCGAGTGCGTGATGCTCAACAAGGGCCCGCACATTATCGAGGCGATCCAGATGCTGGACAACATTCTGCAGCGCATGCAGGCACACCAGTGGAAAAAACGGGCGTTGTTGCGGCGGCTGCATTGGTAACAAAATAGGGATCAATCTAGCTCAAGATTAAAACTGGATTTTATCCCGAATTCCCTTCTCATCTTCATTATCCCGCAGAATTTTTTCGCATAACCAGGAGCTTGCGGCAAAAAGGCTTGCCTTTCGTTCATTATTAAATATAATAAGAATCATTATCATTACTAATTAGAGGATTTACCTGATAAGCCATTGAATCAAGCCGGCCGCGTTCTACCAGCATGGATCAATTTTCTGCAAATGCTCCAGGCGGCCAGTCTTAGCCCGAATGTTTCATAAATTTCGCGTGTGAATAAGATTCTTTCCAGACCATCAAACCAGCTTCGTATGGTGTCACATAACTTTGACTAAAACGCAATCAGACTGTCATTTCTTTTCCCTATGCTTATCTTTATCGAATATGAGCTACCGCGACAATATGCCACATTCCCAAACGATATTTTCCTCTCTATTCTTCATATGCAAGAAACCCCTGAACGATTTCTCCGTGGAACGTGGTTGAGGGATGACCATAAAGAATGGGCTGCCGCGCAAAAATGCCAACAGCGAAAGCTTCCCACGTGGGGGATGCTTGAAGGCTTGAACTGACCCCGATCAGTTGCCCCGCTAATTCCAATTTGTGATTTGAATATGACTAATAAATCAATACGAGTATGGCGTTGCAATGTAATCTACATCGACAATTTTTTTTAACCTAACTACCAGGAATAAGTCGTCAGACATGAGTTTCTTCTCCTCGCTCTCCGCTGACCACCTTCAGCGTTATGCTCGCATCATCCAGGAAGCGGTAACGGTGCGCAGTCATCTTGACCTGTTGAGATGGCTGCAGGGCGAGGTACAGCATTATCTGCCTCATGAAATCATGCTCGCCGCCTGGGGCGATTTTGGCTCGAATCTTATCCGGCATGACATTGTTTCCGCACTGCCTGGGGTCAGAACCGACCATTCAAACCCCACACGCTTTTCTCCACTGCTGGGCGACCTGCATAGTCGCTGGGTCGAACAGGGCAAGGCCCCCTACACGCTGGACATTGGCGCGTCAGGTCTCTTGTTTGAAGGCTGGAGACTGCAATGCTCCCTTGGCAAAGCACTGCAGGGCATGCGTTCTTCCCTGCTCCACGGCATCAGTGACGAGCGCGGACATCATGATTGCCTTTACGTGATTTTCAGTTCGCAAGATAAACTCGACAGCTCCACGCGCAGTGCAATGGAAATTCTGCTGCCTTATCTTGATACCGCATTGCGCGGCGTAGCCCTCCTGCCGCATAACCCATCCCTCGCGGCCGATTCGCTGGAAAACGGAGACCATGGGTTGAGCGAGCGGGAAAGTGAAATAATGGATTGGGTAAAGATGGGCAAAACCAATGGGGAGATAGGCAGTATTCTGTCTATCAGTGCCTTCACCGTAAAAAACCATATGCAGCGCATCTTCAAGAAACTTGACGTTTATAACCGGATGCAGGCTGTTTCCAAGATTGAGCGCAGCGTCAGCCATGGCTGAAATCACTCCATTCTCCGCTTCAACTCGAAACTGCCACCCCATTCTGCTGGCTCAGCAACATGGCTGAAGCCAATCCGGTATTTCCCGCTTCCACGGTTTCCACCCATACCAAGGGGCCTCTTGGCAACAACATGCTGAGTGCTGTCGAAACCATTCTCGATCCCATGGCATTGATGCTTTCACTTTGGCTGGTAAGCGCTGGCCTCGAAGGGGAATTGCTACCGCCGTATCTGATTCTTGCGGTGATCGTATTTTCAATTACCTTTCCCGGCACCTCGCGTTTGCAATATTCAATCAAGAGGCTGGTTTTCGATGTCCTCTACAGCTGGTTCTGGGTGGTTCTGCTGCTGCTCCTTCTCGGCTTTGCCACCGGTTATATAGCCGAGTTCTCCAGCCAGGCGCTGATCACATGGTTCTGGGTGGCGCCGCTGAGCCAGATTGGCGCCCATCTGGCACTGCGCGCCGGCGCCCCGTACCTGCTGATGCTGCAGGGGCCGCCGCAGCGCGCCATCATCGTCGGCATGAACGAACAGGGGGCCGCGCTCGCCAGCCGCATTCACGAGACGCGCTATTCGAAGATCGAATTGTCCGGCTTTTTCGATGATCGCAGCCTGGGCCGCCTCGATCAGACCGCAAACAGCCAGTTGCTCGGCAGGCTGCGCGAACTCCCCGACTTCGTCAAGGAAAACCGCATCCAGTTCATCTATCTGTCGCTGCCGATGGCCTCGCAGCCGCGCATCCTCCATGTGCTCGATGAACTGAAAGACACCACCGCCTCCATCTACTTCGTGCCCGACATGTTCATCACCGATC
>JBDSSX010000154.1:0-5775 GCA_039928555.1 Nitrosospira sp.
GAGGTCGGTAGTGGTAGCGGTTATCTTTCCGCATTGCTGGCAAAAAAAGGCGATTATGTTTACAGCGTGGAAATTGTGCCGGAACTGAAAGCTATGGCGGAGAAAAATCTTCAGGCCCATGAGATCAGCAATGTGACAGTGGAATTAGGCGATGCCGCCCACGGTTGGCCCGAGCATGGGCCATATGACGTTATCGTATTGACCGGCTCCACTCCGATTTTACCGGAGGCATTTCAGCAAAGCCTCAAAACCGGCGGACGCTTGTTCGCGGTGGTGGGTGATGCGCCAGTAATGCAGGCTTTGCTCGTTACTTGTGTGACGCAAGGAGAGAAAACGGGTGCGTACAATACAGTCGGTCTGTTCGAGACCTGTATTTCCCCGCTAAAGAACGCACAGCAGCCGGCGAGATTCACTTTTTGATTTTCCAGATCAACTCCCCGAATTGCACGTTCGCCTGACGGACCTATTAGCCAAGTTCAATCGGGCGATGGTTTTTCTTTCTCCCGGCAGAATAAGGCGACTTGGATCAAAGTGAAAATTCCGCAATATATTTATGCGTTATTAATTGCTGGTGCGGCTATCCACACCCCGCTTCACGCCGCCGATCTGATGGAAATCTATCGTGAGGCGCTGGAGCAGGACGCGCAGTATAGTGCCGCGCGTGCCGCGCACCAGGCGGCTCAGGAAAAGCTGCCGCAGGGTCGAGCCGGGCTGCTTCCAACTATCACGCTCGCGGGTGTGCGCCGGAGACAGTATATCGATGTACAGAGTGTGGGTGGAGGTATTGCTCCCACAGTCCTCAGACCGTCCGAAGTTGTCATCGACAACACCAGTATAACGATTACGGCGACCCAGCCGCTTTACCGCAAGGAAAATTTCGTAATCTACGAGCAATCCAAAATTCAGGTCGCGCAAGCGGATTCCCAGTTCATCATTGCAGCCCAGGAACTGATCCTGCGTGTGGCGCAGGCTTATTTCGACATTCAATTGGCGTTGATAAATGTGGAGGTGGCGGAAGCCCAGAAGAAGGCCATCGGAGAGCAGCTCGCACAGGCCAAGCGCAATTTTCAAGTCGGGACATCCACCATCGTCGATACCCACGAAGCCCAGGCGCGTTTTGATTTGGCTCTTTCGCAGGAGATTGCCGCCCGGAACGATCTGGAAGTACGAAAACGCGCACTGGAACAGATTATCGGCCGCTTGCCGGACAATCTCGCACGTCCGGCTGAGAATTCTTCCGATCTGCTCAACTTGAAGTATGCAAACATGCAGGATTGGATCAACGTGGCCGAACAGAATAATCTTGCCATGAAAGTCCAGCAGTCGGTATATGAAATTGCAAAACAGGATGTGGAACGAGCCAGGGCGGGACACTATCCAACCCTTGATCTGGTTGCGCTGTACAGTGATCAGAAAGGTGTCGGCGGAGCCATCACCGGCCGGCCAATTGACCTGACCTCAAAGGAAATTGGGGTTCAGCTCAGTTTCCCGATATTCCAGGGTTTTGCGGTGCAATCGCGTGTACGCGAGGCTCTGGCTACCCAGGAAAAGGTATTCCAGGATCTGAATAATACCCGGCGTAACAGCGTACTTCAGGTGAGTCAGCAGTATCTTAATGTCACCAATGGCGTTGCGCAGGTAAAGGCGCTGCGGCAGGCGGTTACATCCAGCCAGAGCCAGGTGGATTCCACCAAACTCGGGCAGGAAGTGGGTGTCAGAACCGAAGTGGATGTATTGAATGCGCAGCAATTGCACTATTCCGCGCGACGGGATCTCGCTCAGGCACGTTACAATTTTCTCATGTCAAGATTGAGATTAGAGGCGGAAGCGGGTGAACTGGATGAGGAAGATTTGAGGCAGATAAATGATGTGTTGGTAAGTAGAAGGACTCTCGGTGTTTCCTCTTCCAACGGGCAAGATCCAAGTTCGGTGTCTCATGTTCAATAACGATCCGTCTTTCCGGTCGAGAAAGACGACACCCATATCGTGCTTTATGCTGCTAGGGAATTCCTGAATAAGTTCCAGGTTTACCGGCAACGTGCTCCATGGATGACTTCATGGGGTTCCCTGTGCGTTGCATAGCTCAGTAAGGACTGCTCAAAATCTCGGGCAGCCGGTGACGCGTTGACGCGCCACCGGTTGAGTGCTAGATTTTCAACACTAGGCATGTAAGGATATAGCATAGTCTCGCTTTTATCTTAACTGATATGAGCTTGTGGATGGAATCTGTGGGCGCCCCGTGCAGTTCTCGCCGTTTTTGGAAATAATTCTGCATCGCAATCCGAGTATATGGATGAAGCCAGAGCAAAGAACGCAGAGTATTAAGGCGAACAGTCCGAAAAGTCCCAGCCTCGATGGTGGAGGTTGCAATAAAACCGGAGGCACTACATTGCCGGATATCGTGGATGGCGCCACGACCTTCGCAGTGAGTTATTTGATCATTCTGATTTTGTTTGCAGCATGCTCATGGAGGATTTATTCAAAGGTTTCCAAGCCCTACCATGAACGATCCGGCCATCTCTGATCCCTGCTGGAGTCAGCCGCCTATCCTTGCCAGCGGCGAGCGGCTGGCGGGCGTGCGTGACACGCGTCCAACAGATGCTGACAAAGGCGTTCTGGATGCAAAGACGTTCGATGCGGTCGAAATCAATCAATTATTCGATTCGTGCAACCACGCCATTACGCATGCCGGGCAAGCGGTGCTTTACCGTTCACTGGCGCGGCCAGCGACCGATACCGCGTTCGTTCAAAAAAAGCAGGAAGCCTTGCGTGAGCTTGAATCAAATTCAAGTCTGCGGGAAGCGCTACAGAACTTCATGAAAGCAGCGGCGGCGGGGGAGCGCTCGCTTTATCAATTACTCTACGGTACCTTTACCGGTGGTCTCGCGATCGACAATTCCAGGGGCGGGAAAGATGAAATGGAATTCAGCGGTTATGGTTACCATCAGTTTGTCGATGGTACCGGATTTGTGGTTGATCTGGTCGAGGCGGTGAATACGTTGCCGCAGCCTCAGAGTCCATACCTGCGAGACTTGTTTGCTGCCATTCGCGATTTTGGGACCTCTCGTATCTACTCTCTAATGCGCGGACCGATCTATCCAATGGAAGGAAAGTTCAAGACTCGGGAAGAGAAGCCGCGCTATGTACCGGTTCCGCGTTTCACGCCATCAATCATTAAGCCGCTTCCAATACTGTTAACATTGACGGTATTCGGCGCCGCGCTTTATTTCTTCCAGGGCATGCTCACCAGTTTCGGAATTTCTTATCTGGGATACGGGATACTTGTGCTGGCTGTGCCGGTTCTGCCCATCCTCCTGATCGCAATCGCGGCATCCGATCGCGATTCCGTCATCTATCCGTTGCGCAAGCTGTTCAAGCAGAGTCTCGAGTTGGCGCGCGTGCTGGATGCGCTGGGTATGATTGACGAGATTCTGTCTTTTCATCACTACTCGCTGGTTTTTGGCGGAAAGATGGTGCTGCCGGAGATAGTGGAATGCGAACGGCATTCCCTCAGCGTTACGGAAGCAAGAAATCCGTTACTTGCCGGCACTAATCCAGACTACGTGCCGAACGATATACTGCTTGATGATCCAGGACGGTTGCTGGTTATCACAGGACCGAACAGCGGAGGTAAGACGGCCTATTGTAAAACCGTGGTCCAGATTCAGTTATTGGGCCAGATCGGCTGCTACATTCCCGCAGCGGCCGCACGGCTGATGCTGGCGGAGCATATTTTTTACCAGGTACCGGATCCGGGACGGCTGGATGAGGGGATGGGCCGCTTCGCTCATGAACTGAAACGCACCCGCGAAATTTTCTTCAACTCCACGGCGCGCAGTCTCGTCGTGCTGGACGAGCTTTCGGAGGGAACAACATTCGAGGAGAAGATGGAACTCTCCGAATATGTTCTCGCAGGTTTTCACAAGCTTGGCGCGAGCACATTGCTTGTTACCCATAATCACGAGCTATGCGAGCGCTTGCAGGACAAGGGCATCGGCCGTTACCTACAGGGCGAATTTTTGCCTGACGGCCCGACTTATCGTTTGATTCCGGGTGTGTCGCGGGTTAGCCATGCCGATCGTGTGGCTGCCGCCTTGGGTTTCAGTAAAGAAGATGTTGAGAAGCACCTTGCAATGCGGCACACTTGACCGGCGAAGCAAAGAACATACTTATTCCGGCTTCGGGTCGCCGATATACGCCGATCGCCCCGGTTTATCCTCTGCGTCTTAACGATTATTATTTGATGTGCACACTCATAACCAGTTATAAAGCCGAATCAAGTGTGAACGGTATGGAGCATCACAACAATGCGAGTTTGAGTCGCGGCTTATAGGCTCTCTGCGTCGATTCAGGAGCTGAAGAAAGGTTGAGCATGATGAAATCATTGGTTACAGGCGCAAATGGATTTGTTGGCTCAGCAGTCGCGCGCTGTTTACTGGACGCTGGCCACGAAGTGCGGTGCCTGGTCAGGCCGGGAAGCGATCGGAGAAATCTTCATAAGTTATCCGTTGAAATTTCCGAAGGTGATTTACGTTCCACCCCATCATTGAAGCGCGCGGTCACCGGTTGCGATAGCTTGTTTCATGTTGCCGCGGATTACCGCCTATGGGTGCCGAATCCCGAAACCATGTATGACATCAATGTAAAAGGGACGGAGGCGCTGATACTCGCGGCAGCGGAAGCGGGTATCAAACGCATGATATACACCAGCAGCGTGGCAACGCTGGGAGCGCATCAGGATGGGACATCCGCCACCGAAGACACGCCTTCCAGTCTTGGGTCGATGACCGGGCACTACAAGCGGTCAAAATTCATGGCGGAACAGATTGTTCAGCGAATTACCGATGAACATAAGCTACCGCTGGTTATCGTCAATCCGTCTACGCCGATAGGGCCACGCGACATCAAACCCACACCGACGGGACGTATCGTGGTCGATACTTTATGTGGCCGGATGCCGGCGTATGTAAATACCGGTTTGAACGTCGCCCATGCCGATGACATCGCATATGGTCATCTGCTGGCTCATACGCATGGAAAACCTGGGGAGCGTTATATCCTGGGTGGTGAAAATATGACTTTATTGCAAATACTACAGGCAATCGATGAGATTAGAGGCAAGCGGACAAAACGATTCAATATTCCCGTCAAGTTGATTTTACCTGCCGCTTGGCTAATGGAAAAAATGGCAATGGTGACAAATGTTGAGCCGCGTGCGACAGTGGACAGTTTGCGCATGGCAAAAAAAATGATGTTTTACTCCAGCGAAAAGGCAGAACGGGTGTTGGGTTATCGCTATCGACCCGCGGTGGAAGCACTTGAGGATGCGATGACCTGGTTTCAGGATAATGGTTATTGCAACGGACCTTGAGGGTCTCTGAATACGTTCCGGTGCCAGCTCCGCACCCTGCTTAATGCAGAGTACCTTTTGCAGTCGCTACGTTTCGGACCTCAGTGGGTATGAGAGAGTTTATTGACGCGTTCTCAATCTTCCCGCCGCAGTTGTGGAAACATAATTACGTCTCGAATGCTCGGGCTATCGGTGAACAGCATGACCAGACGGTCTATGCCGATGCCTTCACCCGCGGTGGGCGGCAGGCCGTATTCCAGAGCGCGGATATAATCGGCGTCGTAATGCATGGCCTCGGAGTCGCCTGCTTCCTTGGCGCTGGCTTGTTCGAGGAAGCGTGCCGCCTGATCTTCCGGGTCATTCAGTTCGGAAAAGCCGTTGGCGATTTCGCGCCCCGCGATGTAGAGCTCGAACCGGTCGGTTAT